>JAWLGW010001080.1:0-2877 GCA_041690735.1 Planctomycetota bacterium | reverse complement strand
CCGGCGCCGGCGCGGGATCGGCGGGCGCGGCGGGCGCGCTCAGCCAGGCGGCCGCGCCGGTGAGGACGGCCACGGCGCCCGCGGCGAGGAGGGCGGCGCGCAGCGCCGGCGCCGCGCGGGGCAGGCGCCCGCCCGCCCAGGCCAGAGCGAGCTCGACCAGCAGGCAGCACGACACGGTGGGCGCGACCGGCAGGTCCGCCCGGATCGCCACCACGAACCCCGCCAGCGAGGCGCCGGCGGCGGCCGCCAGCGCCAGCCAGGTCGCCTCGCCCAGGCGCCGGCCCAGGGCGAGGCCAGTCAGGGCCGGGAACACCAGGAAGGCGAACACCAGCAGCAGGCCGCCCGCCTTGAGCGACAGGGCCACGGCCGCGGCCAGCGTCACCATGAGCAGCAGGTTCAGGCGGCGCTCGGGGAGGCCCAGGGCGCGGGCGAACTCCGGGTCGTACGAGACGAGCAGGAAGCGGCGCCGGTATACGAGATGCACGGCGATCACCGCGGCCAGGCCGACGAACAGGATCGCCCGCTCCTGTTGCCGGGCCAGCAGGACTTCGCCGGCCAGGATGTTGCGCAGCTCCGCCAGCCCGTGCGCGCTGCGCCACACCAGCAGGATCGCCAGCGCCGAGGAGGCGGCGTAGGCGAGGCCCACCAGGGCGTCGGGCGCGATCCGCTGGTTGCTCGAGCGGCCGCGCGCCTCGAGCCCCACGGCGCCGGCCACGGCCACGCCCAGGCTGCCGACGGTCGCGCCGTGCTTGCCGATCGCGCGGGTGACCCAGCCCGGCAGCGCCGGGTGGTCGGCCAGGAAGAAGGCGGCCGCCACGCCGGCGGCGGCCAGCTGCGCCAGGGCGACGCCGGTGAACACGATCCGGCGCAGCACCGTGAACAGGCCCAGGTAGGCGCAGGTGAGGCCGATCGCCAGGGTGGCCAGCAGGCTGCCGCTGAAGTGCTGCCGCGTCTCCCACAGGGTCACGGGCCGGGCTCCCCCGCCGGGGGCAGAGCGCCGCCGGGCGCCACCGCGCGCCGGCCGGCGAAGTCGCCCACGACCACGTCGATCCCGTACAGGGCGCTCAGGTGCTCTCCCGTCAGCAGCGCCTCGGCGCTCCCCTCCGACAGGCGGCCGTGGCGAATGAACGCCACCCGCTGGGCGTAGCGCGCCACGATCCCGAGGTCGTGCGAGACCACGACCACGGTGCGGCCCGCCTCGTGCAGGCTGCGGACCAGCTCCATGACCTCGTGCTCGCCGCGCAGGTCGAGGTCGTTGGTCGGCTCGTCGAGCACCAGCACCTCGGGCTCGGCGACCAGCGCGCGCGCCACCAGGACCCGCTGTTTCTGCCCGCCGGAGAGGTCCCGAAAGGGCGCGTCCGCCCGCGCGCCCAGGCCGCTGGCGGCGAGGGCGCGCGCGACCCGCGGGTCGCGCACGCCCTGCTGCGCCGCCTCGCCGAGGAGGCCCATGGCCACCACCTCGGCGGCGGTGAAGGGGTAGATCGGGTCGAGGGTCCCCTTCTGCGGGGCGTAGCCCAGCCGCCCCGCCACGGCGCACCGCCCGCCGAGCGGCGGGAGCACCCCCAGCAGGGTGCGCAGGAGGGTGGTCTTCCCCGAGCCGTTGGGGCCCACGATCGCGAGGAAGTCGCCGCGGCGCACCACGAGGTCGACCGCCTCGAGCACGGCCTGCCGGCCGTACCCCAGGCGGGCTCCCTCGAGCTCGATCAGCGCCGCGGCGTCGTCCACCCTCACTCCGCGCCGGCGCGCGCGCGGGCCTCGGCCAGGCGGGCGAAGATCGTGTCGAACATGGCGAACAGGTCGGCGGTCTCCTCCTCCCCCGGCTGCGTGGGGAGCACGACCGCCTGGCCGCCGATCCGCTCGGCGACCCCTTCGGCCCGCGAGAAGGGGTAGAAGGGCGCGCACACCACCACCCGGGCGCCGGTGCTGGCGGCGACCTGCTCGAGCGCCTCGAGGTGCGCGGGCGAGGGCGGAATGCCCGGCTTCTCCTCGATCGTCGCCACCACCTCGAACCCGAACGCGTCGGCGAAGTAGGTCCACACCTGGTGGTAGGAGATCAGCTGGAGCCCCTCGAGGCGCAGGGCCTGCGCCAGCCAGCCGCCCGCCTGGGCGGTGAGGGGCTGGCCGGCCAGGGTCTTCTCGCGCAGGAAGCTCACCAGCCGCCCCGAGCGGTGCAGCTTGTCGAGGAGCGAGGGGCCCAGGATCCGCAGCAGGCGCTCGCCGTAGAACGCGCGGTCGAGCTTCGCCTCGAAGGCGACGCGGTTCTTGGAGAACTGCTCCGCCCCCTCGGGGTGGACGGTCGCCAGGGTCTGCTCCACGTTGCGGGCGATCTTCTTGAGGTTGAGCGGGTCGAGCCATACGTGCGGGTTGCCGCCCACGTGCACCTCGCCCGAGGCGCGGCTCTGCTGGCGAGGCACCTGCAGGGGCCGGATCCCGTTGGCGGCGTAGACGTGGCCGGGGAAGCCCGGACGGATCTTGCCGTTCCGGGCGCCGTCGATCACCCGCTCGCTCCACAGCTCGAGCTGGATCCCGCTCTCGACCAGGACGTCGGCGTCGCGCAGCTCGAGCGAGCGCGTCGGCGAGGGGACGACGAAGTGGGGGTCGAGCCCGGGGGGCGCGAGGGCGGTGACCTCCACCGCGTCACCGCCGACCGCCCGCGCCACGTCGGCGAGGTAGCGGAGGGTGGTGACGACCTTGAGCTCCTCGTGGCCTTCGTGGGCCCGGACGGGGCCCAGGGCCAGGGAGGTGAGGAGCAGGGAGCACAGGAAGGGCGCCAGCGCGGCGCGAGAGACGACAGCAGGGACGCGCATGGCACACCTCACCGGTTGAACCAGAAGGGCTCGACGGGGTGCGAGCCGAACACGAAGGTCAGCTGAAAGT
>JAWLGW010001079.1:0-2880 GCA_041690735.1 Planctomycetota bacterium | reverse complement strand
TGCCCGTGCACGGGCACGCTGGAGAGGTGAGCTCTCTCTATAGCGACAGCCTCGGGAGGGGAAGCCCCCCTGCAAACCACGCTGTCTGCGCTTGCGCACCCCCGCGGCTCCCGCCGAGAATGGCCGGCGTGGATCCTCACGCCGGCTACGGCTCGCTCGAGCGCAGCGGCGGGTCGCACGGCCCGGCCAGCCTGGTCGGACACCGGGTCGGGCCGTACCGCATTCAGGCGCTCATCGCTCAAGGGGGCATGGGCGCCGTGTACGAGGCGTTCCACGAGAGCCTCCAGCGTCAGGTCGCGCTCAAGACGCTGCTGGCGGGCACCCGCGCCACGCCCGAGGAGGTGCAGCGGTTCGTGGGGGAGGCGCGGGCCGTGGCCCGGCTCAGTCACCCCAACGTGGTCTCGGTGTACGACGTCGGCGAGCACGGCGGCGTGCTGTTCCTCGCCATGGAGCTGGTGCGGGGGCTGACCCTGTACGACCGGATCAAGTCGAGCGGGCCCCTCGAGGAGGACGAGGCGTTGCAGGTCGTGCGGGCCGCGGCGGAGGGGCTGCAGCACGCCCACCAGCACGGGATCCTGCACCGGGACCTCAAGCCGGCGAACATCCTCCTGCAAGCCGGCGACGGGCGCCCTCGCCTGACCGACTTCGGGGTGGCCAAGGCGGCCGGCAACAAGCGCCTCACCGCCACCGGGATCGCCCTGGGGACCCCCAACTACATGTCCCCCGAGCAGGCCATGGGGCACAACACCGAGCTCGACGTGCGGACGGACGTGTACGGGCTGGGGGCGATCCTGTACGAGTGCCTCACCGGGCTGCCGCCCTACAACGAGAGCTCCGAGCTGCTGACCATGCAGGCGGTGGTGGGGGAGGACCTCGTGCCGCCCGGCCGCCGCAGGCAGGGCCTCGATCCGGACGTCGAGGCGATCTGCGTCACCTGCTTGGCCAAGGACCGGGAGGACCGCTATCCCTCGGTGGGGGCGCTCCTGGCCGACATCGACCGCTGCCTGGCGGGCGAGCCGGTGCAGGCTCGCCCCCGCCGGGCGGGCAGCGCCTTCGCGCGCAGCGTCCGGCGCAACGCCCTGCGGGTCGGCGCCGGCGCCCTGGTCGCCCTCGCCCTGGGTGCGGCGGCGTTCGCCGTCAGCGTGGCCGCTCGCAGCCGCGACCTGTCGGCGCTCGAGCGGGCGGCGGGCGAGCTGCGGAGCGCTCGCCTGGAGGAGGCGCGCGCCGCGCTCGAGGCGGGGAGCGCGCTGGGGGACTTCGACGAGGGGCTTAAGTACGAGGCGCTGCAGGCCGCTGCCCGCGCCGCCCTGCAGCCGGAGGGAGCCGAGCAGGAGGCGGCGCTGCGCCGCGGCCTGGGTGACCCGGTCGAGCTGCGGCGGGAGGTGCAGCCGCTCCTGGCCCAGGCCGCCCTGCGCCGCGCAGGGGGCGGCGAGGGGCTGGCCACGGCGGCGGCGATCCCGGACCTGGCGCGAGCGGTGGAGCTCGACGCGGAGGGGCCGGCGGGCCGCGGCGCGCGGCTGGCCCTGGCTCGGGCTCTGCTCGCCCGGCGCAGCGCCTTCGCCCACAGGATCGCGAGCCTCGAGCTGGAGGCGCTGTGCGGGGAGCGAGACGGGCCGGGGGTGGCGGCGCTGGCAGAGCTGGCGGCCGCCCGGGCGGGCGCGGGCGAGTGGGCCGAGGCGGCCCGGCTGGCCGCCGCGGCGTCCGCCGGCGGGCACGCGCAGCCGGAGCGCCTGGCGCTCCTCGAAGCGCTGGCGCGCGCCCTGGCCCCGGCGCGCGAGCTGCCGCCGGGGCTGGCGGTGGTCGCGCGAGGGAGCGACGGACCGCTGCTCGTGCGCGTGGACGGCGAGGGGCTGGTCGCTCTGCGGACGGGCGACGGGGCCGAGCCGCTGGTGACGGTGCGCCGCTGGACCGTGGCTGGCGACGTGGCGCACCTGGCGGCGGCCGACCGCGACGGCGACGGGGTCGACGAGGTGCTGCTCCTGCACCGCACCGACGCCGGAGAACAGCTGGCGGCGGTCAGCCTGTCGGGAGCCGAGGATCGGCTGATCCCCCTGGCTCCTCCCCACCGCGGCCGCGCGGCGGACCTCGCCTGCGGCGACCTCGACGGCGACGGCATGGCCGACGCCGTCGTGGTGTCCTGGGAGTACGGCAGCGGCTCCTACGCCCTGCTGGGCGGCCCCGCCGGCGGCCCCCGCGAGGTGGCCCCGCTGTTCGCGCAGGGGGCGCCGCCCAACCACTACGCCTTCTCGAAGGCGTGCCTGGTCGACCTCGACGGCGACGGGCGCGACGAGGTGGCGCTGGGGCCCAGCCGCTACCACCCGCGTCGCGCGATCGAGGTGCGCGACTGGGAGCGAGGGCGGGGCTGGCGCGAGCGCGGCGAGGTGGTGACGGGAGCGGTCGCCGACCTGGCGCCGGTCGCGGTCGGCGGGCGCCAGCGGCTGCTGGCCACGATCGACTACACCGAGGACATGCCGCTGCCTCGGCCGGGCCCGGCCGAGGCCCCCTGGCTGGCCCGCGACGGCGTGTATCTGGTCGGCGTCGGCGAGGAGGGCGCCCCCGCGCTCCTGGGGCGGTGGACGTTCGGCCCCGACGTCCCGCCCGACGCCGGCTCCCTGCGCGCCACCCGGCACGTCGCGGCCTGGTCCCTGCCGCTGGGCGGCGAGCCGTGGATCGCCCGGACCTGGAGCGAGGCCGCGGGGTCGCCGTGGCGCCTCGAGCTCGCGCCGCTGGCGGCGCTGACGCTCCAGCGCAACGCGACGCCGCGCCTGAGCTTGGTGTCACCCCTGGCGCCGAGCGGGCCCGCCCGGGCCCGCGGGGTCGAGCTCGACGGCGACGACACGCCCGAGCTGCTGCTGGGGTGGCGAGTCTACGGGTGGGGTG
>JAWLGW010001078.1:0-2885 GCA_041690735.1 Planctomycetota bacterium | reverse complement strand
GCCGGTCCCCCGCCCGATCGGCGACCGCGAGGTCGACCCAGCCGTCGCCGTCCGCGTCGAGGGCCGCCAGGGCGGTCACCTCGCCGCCCAGGCTCACGACCTCGGGCGGCGCCAGCGTCCGCGCGGGGCCCGCGCGGCGCACCACCAGCGACTCGCCCCCCGCGCCGACGAGGTCCAGGCGGCCGTCGCCGTCGAGGTCGACGGCGAGCAGCGCCGCGAGGGGCGGGCCGAGGGGCGAGCCTGGGACCGCCACCTCCGCCACGAGGTCCCCCGCCTCCTGCCACACCAGGGTCAGCGCGCCGTCCGCCTGGGCGATCGCCAGGTCGAGGTCGCCGTCACCGTCGAGGTCGCCCACGGCCAGCGCGACGCCGGCCGCCGGCAGCGGGATCGAGCGCGCGGGGGCGAGGCCGCCCGGGTCGTCGCCCGCCAGGACCAGCGCGCGCGGCGCGTCCCGCTCGAGGGCGACGAGCTCGAGGGCGCCGTCGCCGTCGAGGTCGACCAGCGCGGGGTCGAGGAGGGGCGGTCCCTGCCATGCCACCCCGGCCGTCCACCCGCCTGCGCCGTCGCCCCGCAGCACCTCCAGGCCACCGGCCGCCAGGACCCGGACCAGGTCGAGGGCGCCGTCGGACGCCCCTCGAGCAGTGGCCATAACGAGCACCGCCCGAGACGGCGAGCGCCGGGACGACGCGCGCCGCACCACCGCTCAGCCCCGCTCTCGCCAGCCCGCGGAGGCAGGTGACGAAAGCAACGACACTGCAGGCTCGTCCAGTGGGCTCGGGCACGCTGTCCACGATGGCGTGCCGGGCCGGCGCTCGCTATGGCTCAGCCGAGGCCGTTCCCGGCGCCTCGGGCGCGGTCGCCGGCGGATCCGCGGCAGCGGGCAAGTCCACAGCAGCGGGCGGCCAATCGGGAGGAGGGGTCGGACTCCTAAGGTCGTAGTCCCCGTACACCCAGACCCGCGCCTCGTCGAAGATGGCCTTCAGGTCCGGTCGAGCGTTCCCGCGGCGGTCGAGCGGCCGAAGGTCACTGTCGAGCTCGCAGAAGCTGAACTGCTCTACGCCCTCGCCGCGCAGCACCCGCGCGCGTTCGAGGACCGCGGCCAGGATCGCCTCGTCGAAGGGCTTGAGGAACACCGCAACCTCCTGTCGGAGCGAGATCGCGCGCACCAGCATTTCCTCGGTGAGCCCGAACACGTCGATCCCGGGGCGAGCGCGGATCCCCTCCAGCAGGCTGTCGAGTGAGCGCAGGTCTCGCTGCACCGCTGCCGTGTAGGCGTCGAGGAACCCGACGGCCGCCTCGCTGGAGGCAGCGCCGATCTCCCCGCGCTCGAGCGCCCAGCGCCGGAACTCCCGCAGCGCCTTCGCTTCCTTCGGCTGGAACTTCTGGCGGATGACGTTCTCGGCCTCCCGCAGGCAGACCGCGGGTACGTGGAGGACGATCTCGCCGCGCTCCGCCCGCACTACGAGGTTGAGCGCCGCCGGCACGCGGTTGTGGGCGGGGGCGGCGAAGTCGACCACCCAGTTGGTCTCGACGAAGACGTGCTCCGGCATGGCCCGCTAGACGGGTCCGCCTGCCATGACACGACCTTCCGCGACCGCGGGGAGGACGTGCTCGGTGACCTTGTCCCGAGCCTCCTCGTCAGACGGTAGCGCCGCCGTGGATCCGGTCGCGAGTCGTTCGAGCCAAGAAATGAGCGCCGTCTCCAGCTCCGCTTCGCTGAGCGTCGTCGACCGCGGGAGCTGCAGCAACTCCCTCGTGGGAAGCTCGGCGACCAGGGCGATGGACTCGGGGGCGTAGGAGCTGAAGGTGTCGTGGAAGATCGAGGTTGTCTCGAGCGTGACGAGGAGCCCGACCGCGCACTTGGTCCTGAGCATGTAGGCGCGGAGGTCGGCCTCCACCTCGGCGCGCTCGGGTAGCTCGGTCTTGATCTGCGCCACGAGCTCGATGCGCGGGAGGTCAGAAGCGAGGACCAATACGTCAGGGCCGGGGCTGCTCATACCCGCAAGGTAACACCGCACGATGGTGTGGACGAGCCTGGAGATCCACCAATGGGGAGGAGCGGGCGAAGCCAGGCGGGCGGCCGGGTGCGCGAGCTGGTCTCGCTCCTCTTCGCGGTCGTGGAGCCCTCGCCAGGCCCCGGCCCCTCCGCGCGGGCCGACCCGCCTTCGCGGGGCGTCCCGTTCCCTTCAATGCTGCCTTTCGCGGGCGACGCGCGTGGGACGCGCGACCCGCTCGCGCGCGGGTCGGGGAGACCTCGCGAGCCGAACAGGCGCGAGGGCGAGTGAGCGCTCGAGACCGGAGGCAAGGGCCGCAGCGCGCCCTGGGGAAGGCTGGTGAGCTGGTTGTCTCGGGCTCTGCGGGGTTTGGCGGGGAAGCACCCGACCGGTCCTGTGAGCCGGTCCGCGCTGATCTTCCACCCCAGGCAACCGGTCGCGGACTGGGTCGACGCCTGCGACTCCGAGCACGTCGTGCCCGCTGAGATCACCTTGCGCAACGTCCAGGTGGTCCTGGTCGATCAAGAGGTGGAGGAGGACTTGGACGAGTGGCTGGGGCTGCACTGGTCCCTGCTGTTCGAGTGGTGGCTCAACGGGTGGTACACCGACCCGGATCTGTGGCCAAGAGACCGCACGCTGGACATGTTCCGGGAGTGGTTCGACGTCGAGGTCGCGAGCGGTGTGCTGGCGCTCGGGTCCGAGCCTTTCGAGGTCGAGGACCCGTGAGGCGCCATGTGCGAGCGGGAGGCCTCCCTGCTATGCCCTGGGTAGGCGACTCGGGCGGGGGGAGGCTGCGTGGGGAAGGCGAGCGGGGCGGGGAGGTGGCCCCTCCCGGCGCCGGTTCAGCTCCTGTTGCTGTGCCTTGTGGGGTGGGTGAGCCGCGAGCAGCAG
>JAWLGW010001077.1:0-2887 GCA_041690735.1 Planctomycetota bacterium | reverse complement strand
TCCAGCGGTGCCTGGAGCGAGAGGAGCGTGGCCGCGGCGGCGTCGGGGCGGGCGCGGGGGGGAGACGGCGCCGGCGCCGCCACCGGGGCGGCGACGGCGCCTGAGGGCCGCCGCCGCTCAGGTCGCGGCCGCCAGCAGGTCGTGACGGCCGAGGAAGCGCTCCAGGGCGGCGCCGATCGCCTCGGGCTGCTCGAGCAGGCCGGTGTGGGTGGCGTCGGGCAGATAGACCAGCTGGGCCGCGGGGATCGCCGTCGCCATGTGTTCGCTGAGGTGGCGAGGCGTGAAGGTGTCCTTGCCGCCGCCCACCACCAGGGTGGGGACCGAGATGGTCGGCAGCAGGTCGCGGGCGCTGTGACGCTGGGCGGCGATCCCCATGTGGGCCCAGGTGGGGCCGTGGATGCGGCGCATGTGGGCGAAGAAGGGCTCCATGGCCGGCCGCTCCACCGGGCCTATGATCCCCAGCAGGCGGTTGAGTCGGTAGGAGCCGGGGACGCGGGAGTTGAGCCAACCCGCCCGCAGGGCGGCGCCGCCCAGGCGCGGCCCCACGCGCTCGAACACCCGAAACAGCCGCGGCCCCACCCGAGGGTGGAGCAGGTGGTCGAAGGGGCGCTCGAAGGTGCCCAGGATCGGCGCCAGGGCGGCGATCCGCTCGGGCATGTGGCGCCAGGCCTCGAGGATGATCTGACAGCCGAGGGAGAAGGCGCACAGGGCTGCCCGCTCGACCTCGCAGGCGTCCAGGACGCGGCGCAGGTCGTCGACCGAGTCCTCCACCGTGACCGCGCCGAGGTCGCGGGCGGGGCTGGAGCGGCCGTGTCCCTTGAGGTCCCAGGTCACCAGGCGGGCGCGCCCGTCGAGGCGCCGCAGCAAGTGCGTCCAGTAGAAGTCCGAGGCGGTGAAGCCGCTGGTGAACACCACGACCGGCAGGCCGGGGTCGGCGGGGCCGTGGCAGGCGTAGGCGATCCGGCTGCCGTCTCGGGCGATGACGTGGGCGGCGCGGGGAGCGGTGGCGATGGGGATCGACATGTCAACGGAGGGGGTGGCTCGAGACCTCGAACTGCTGGATCCGCCACTCGAACTTCACCCGCTCGAGCTCCTCGAGGACCCGCTGCAGCTCGGCCGCCTCCGGCGACGACGTCGGGAGCGGCTCCGCCGGTGCGCGCGAGTCCACCGGCGCCGTCTCCCCGCCCGGCGCCGCCCCAGTCTGCATCGAGCGGGGCTCCACCGCGGGCTCGACCTCGACCCGCTCCAGCACGAAGCGGCAGTACGCGGTGCCTCCGCTCCGGGTGCGGATCTCGCCGCGGAGGGTGACCGGCATCATGCCCGCCAGCGGCCCCTTCAGCGTGACCCGCTCGAAGACGACGTCAGCGACCTGGTAAGCCGCCGGCTCCTGGTCCCGGAGAGCCGCGAGCTGCTCGACCGGGAGCTTCCCCCGGAGGTCGTCGGTGAGCCGCGCCTGCGCGGCCGCGTAGTCTCCCGCCTCCATGGCGCTCAAGAACGCCCTGGCCGCGACGCCGAGCTCCCGAGTCGCCGCCGCCTCGATCTCGCGGTTGAGGAGGTAGCCCGAGCCGAGACACCCGCCGAACATGAGCGCGATCACCAGGATCACGCCGGCGATGCACCCGCCGCATCCGACCAGGATCCACTTCGCCGCCTGGCCGCCGCGCTCGCGCTCCTCACCCCTCATGCGCCCCCTTCGTTGGATGCGGATTCTATCTAAGGCCGGTCCTTCAGGATTCACAGGGGTCGAAGGTGACGACGTCGTCGGGCGAGCGCGCCGCGAGGCCGAGCAGCCGGGCGGTCTCCGCGCCCGCGTTCACCATTCAGCCCCGCTCACGGCCGCTCCCCCAGCGCCCAGGCCGCCGCCGCGCGGACCTCCGGGTCGGGGTCGGCGTCGCGGCAGCGGGCGAGGGCCGGCTCGGCGGCGGGACCGAAGCTGGCCAGCGTGCGCGCCGCGCGGACCCGGTCCCTGGGGCGACGCGCGGTCTGGAGCACCTCGCACAGGTACTCCAGCGCGCGCCGCGCGGGCCCAGGGCCGAGGCCGCGCAGGTCGGCGGCGGCGATCACTCCGATGGAGGGGGACAGGTCCTCGAGCGCGCGGGTGAGCACGGCCTCCACCTGCTCGCGCCGGGTGGGGTCGATGCGAAGCACCGCGTGGGCCGCCAGCGCGGCCTGGTCGGGCGAGCCCTCCAGGGCCGGGAGCAGGGTGGGGAGGGCGGCGCTGGCGGCCGGTCCGATTTGGCCCAGGGCCCAGGCGGTGACGCGGCGCCTGGGGCGCCCGGCGGCGTAGGCCTCGGTGAGCGCCGGGACCGCGACCGCGGGGGCGTCCCGCCCGAGGCGGCCCAGGGCCCCGGCCGCGGCCTCGCCGATCCACTCCCCGTCGCCGCGCGCCAGGGCCCGCGTCAGCGCTTCGACGACCGGCGGGCTGGCGTCGCCCAGGCGGCCGAGCGCAGCGGCGGCCTCCGCCATGGCGTCGAGGTCGTCGGTGTCGAAGATCTCCGTGATCGCGAGGACGTCGAGCAGGGCGGGCACCCCAGCGTGGGCGGCGGCGGGCCCGATCGCGGCCAGGCCGTTGATCCCGGCGCGCATGAGGTCGTAGTCCATGTGGCCCCGGCCCAGGGAGATCGCCTGCGCCAGCAGCGGCGCCGCAGGAGCGGCGTCGGCGCCGAAGCGCGCCAGGGCCTCGGCGCAGGCGGAGGCGCTCCAGTCGGGCTCCTCGCCGGCGAGCGCCCGCCGCAGGTGCTCGATCAGGCACCCCGCCACCACCTCCCGCTCGTCGCGGGCGAGGCGGTCCACCTGCGCGCCCAGGGCCTCGGCCGCCGCGCGGCGTACGCTGGCGTCCGCGTCCTCGAGCGCGCGGGCGAGGGCGGGCACCGCGGGACGGCCCACG
>JAWLGW010001076.1:0-2890 GCA_041690735.1 Planctomycetota bacterium | reverse complement strand
CCGGGGAGCACCGCCCCAAGGTGTACCGCCACCTGCTGCGCGTGCTGGGGGCGCCCCCCGGCAGCCCCCTCCAGCCGCGGCCCGACGGGTCCCGGGTCCCCGTGGCGCGGCCGGCAGGTCCGGCGGGCTCGCTGGCGCCGCACCAGGTGATCACCCCCGCCGACCTCCGCGGCCTCGCCGCCGCCGCCCCCGCCGCGCTCGAGGAGGAGGACCTCTCGCTGCTCGGGGCGCTGGCGGCGTCGGTCCTGAGCCAGGGGCACGCGGCGCGGGACCTGGTCACCGCGCTGGACGAGGGCGCGGGCGGCCTGGGGGGCCGCGAGGGTCCCGCGCGGCAGGCCCTGGCGCGAGTGCTCCTCGCGGCCGGGCTGGCGCCCGAGGCGGCGGCCCTCCTCCCGGCGCTGTCGCCCACGGAGGAGGCGGACGCCGAGCGGGTGAAGCTGTGGGTGGAGCTGTACCTCGCGCTCCACGCCAGCGAGGGCAAGCTGGAGCAGCTGGAGGCAGCCTGGCAGACGAACCTCCGCCTGCTGGAGCTGGAGGGGCTCGGGGCGAAGGAGCGGCGCGAGGCCTTGGAGCGAGCGGTCGAGCTGGCGCCCCGCGTGCGCGAGGCCCTGGGGGAGACCTGGCTCGCCGCCCGCCTGGCCGACGCCGAGGGGGGGCCCGAGGTGCTGGGGGCGATCGGCGCCCGCCTGGCGAGCCAGCGCATGCAGGCCCTGCGGGACCCGGCCGCGCGCCTGCGTGGGCTGCGCCTGCAGCGGACCGCCGTCGACGCGCTCCTGTCGCGGAGGGGCGAGGGCGTGGCCCCCGTCGGCTCGTCCCTCTCGGAGCCCGGCCGGGCGGCGATCCTGCACCTCCTGGCGGACAACTGGCGCGTCGAGGCCGAGTTCACCCTGGCGCACGACCGCTCCCTGGCGGGCGGCCGCCCGCAGCCGCGCCGCGACTCGTACGGCAACCTGTACTGGGTCACCGAACACAACCGTCGCCCGCAAGGCAACCGGCCCCACCCGATCGCCACGGCCGACGTGCTGGAGGTCGCGCCCGGCGCCGCCTGGCGAGCGCGGGCCGGCGACAGCCTGCGCCCGCACCTCCTGGCCCTCACCTGCCAGCTCCACCTCAAGGCCGCCGACGAGGAGGCGGCCTTCCCCCTCCTCGAAGAGCTGGCCCGCCTGCCGGGTCAGGCCGAGCGCGCCCACGCGGTCGCCGAGGAGCTGGTGCGGGTGTGGACGCGCAACCACGACCTCAACGACGCCAGCAGCCGGCGCAACCGGTACGTGTACTTCTGGGGCTACGAGCAGCGGGCGGACGGGATCCCGCTCACGCGCTCCAAGCAGGAGCGCAACCTCACCGAGCTGGCCGCCCTGCTCGACCGCCTGGGGGACCTGCCCCTCGAGGAGCCGATCGACGAGGCGCTGCTGGCGGACGCCTTCATCCGCTGCCACAGCAGCGCCGAGGTCTACCGGCTGGAGGCGATCGAGCGGGTGTTCGGGCCACCGGTCGCCCTCGAGCCCGCCACCCTGGCGCGCTTGATCCAGACCATGCGGGCGAACCTCGCCAGCATCTGGCGCGACCCCAAGCAGCAGAAGGAGAAGAAGACCGGCCGCACCGACGCCGAGCTGAAGGCCGAGGTCCAGCGCGGCTACGCCGTCGCGTCCCAGCTCGCCGACGAGGGCGCCCGCGTCCACTCGGACAGCTGGGAGCTGCTCCTGGCCCAGGCGGCGGTGCGGTTCGACGCCGACGACTACCAGCGCCGCGAGGTGGGGCCCTCTCCCGACTTCTCGGCCCGGCGCGACCTCGCCTTCCAGCGCTTCGCCCGGGCGGCCGCCGCCTACGCGGCGAAGCTGCCCGACCTGGGGGAGGAGCGAGAGTCGACCGAGGTGTTCGACCTGTGGTTCTACGCCAGCCTGGGCGCCTGCGACCTGGCGCGGGTGTCGCACGAGCACCAGCCCGACGCCGCACAGCCGGCCCGGATCAAGGCCGCGATCGAGGCCCTCCCGGGCGAGGCCGCCGAGCGCCACCTGCGCCGCTTCGCCGGCGCGCTGTTCTCGCGCATGAGCTCCTGCAACCCGGCGGTGAAGTTCGACTACCTGCGCGCGGGCTTCGAGGTCGTGGGGGACCACGAGGACGCCCGCGAGGCGCGGCAGGTGTTCCAGTACTACCAGGACCTGGTGACCGAGATCGAGCTGCGGGCGCGGGTCGACGGCAGCGACCGGGTAGGGCACGAGCGGCCCTTCGGGCTGTTCGTGGAGCTGCGCCACACGGAGGCGATCGAGCGGGAGTCGGGCGGGTTCTCCAAGTACCTGCAGAACCAGAACTCCGCCTCGTACGCCTGGAACTACGGCCGCCCGCTGGAGGACTACCGGGACAAGTTCGAGGAGGCGGCCCGCGAGGCGCTCGGCGAGCGGTTCGAGGTGCTGTCGATCACCTTCGCCGACCCCAAGGTCACCTCACGAGGAGACCCCGAGCCGGGCTGGCGGGTGACCCCCTACGCCTACCTGTTGCTCCGCCCCCGCGGCCCCGAGGTGGACACGATCCCGCCCCTGTCGATCGACCTCGACTTCCTCGACACCTCGGGCTACGCCGTGCTCCCGGTGGCGTCGTCCCCCCTGCCGATCGACGCCCGCTCGGCCGCCGGAGACCCGCGCCCCCTGGCCGACCTCGAGGTGACCCAGACCCTCGACGAGCGCCGCGCCGGCGAGGGGGTCCTGGCCCTGGAGGTGCAGGCGCAGGCCCACGGCCTGGTGCCGCCCCTCGCGGAGCTCCTCGACCTCGACAGCCTGGCGCCGACCTTCGAGGTGGTGAGCGTCGAGGACCCCGGGGTCGCCGCCGAGCGCCTCGACCTCGACAGCGAGGCGCGGGCGGCGGTCTCGGAGCGGCGATGGCTGCTCGAGCTGCG
>JAWLGW010001075.1:0-2892 GCA_041690735.1 Planctomycetota bacterium | reverse complement strand
GCCGCTGCGGCCCGCGCTGCGGCCGCTGCTGCGGCCGCGGCTGCGGCCGCTGGTTCGCCCGCTGACCCCGTCGCTGCGCCCGCTCGCCGCCGGGCGACGGCTCGACGCTCGGGGCGCCCGCCGGGAGGTCGCCTGGCGCCCGCCCGGGTCGCGCAGGCGCACCCGCCCGTCCGCCGCCTCGCCCTCCGCCGCCGGCGCGGCGCCGCCCGGGGGCAGCGCGTCACCCTCGCCGGCTGCCGCGGCCGCAGAGACGTCCTCGGCCACGCCGCCGAGGAGCTCCGCCACCAGCGTCACCGACACCAGGCCCCGCCCGACGAGGTCAAGACCCTGCGCCACGTCGTCGCCGGCGGCGCGAGCCTCGAGGAGCGCCGTCACCGACGTCTGGAGCTGCTCGCCGCTCACCGCCCCCAGGTCGGCCAGCAGGTCGCGCAGCCGCTCCTCGTCGGCGGTGAGCTGGGCGGGCACTCCGGCGGCCTCAGTCGTCGCGCGCCGCCCCGTCGGTGGGCTCCGCCGGAGGGGCCTGCGGCGCGGCCCCGCGCTCGCCGCGGGCGCGGCGCAGCTCTTCGGTGAGGGCCAGGATCTCGCTGCGGCTGGGCACGTCGAGGGCCGCGCGCACGCTGTCGCCCAGGCCTACCACCAGGGGCGCGACCGCCGTGCGGGCCTCGGTGAGGCGCTCGCTCAGGCGCGATGCCGCGTCGCGGGCGAGCTCCTCCAGCTCCGTCTCGGAGAGGTATCCGCCCGCGCGCAGGCGCTCGATCTCCTCGCGCAGGGCGCGGTGCGCCATGGAGGGTCGCGTGAGGGCGGCGGCGATCAGCTTGTCGAGCACGGGCGACCTTCTGGGCGAGGCGAGGCGGCGAGACAGGCAGGATAGCGGCCGGGCCCCCGGGTGGACAAGCGCGCCTACTCGCCGGGAGCCTCTCCCGTCGGCGGCCCCACGAGCTCCAGCACGCCGAACCGGTGGGGCTGGTGGAAGGAGGCGTGGTAGGGCGGCGACCAGGCCTGCAGCTGGGCGCGCCGCTGGGCGGCCAGCCGCGCCACCTGCGCCTGCGGCAGGCGCCCCTCGCCGTCGGGAGTCAGCTTGCGGGCCTCGATCAGCTTGCCCATCTCCTCCTCGGTCGCGCCCAGGCGACGTCGGGCCTCGTCCCGCGCCAGGGTGGCGCCGGGGGGGCCCACCTCGGCGGCGCTGGGGCGGGGGCGCTCGATCCGGTACAGGGCGATCCGCCACCGCTCGCCGGGACGCGGGACCTCCTGCCGCATGGTGTTGGCGTTGAAGCCGACCGCGTTCTTGAACACCACCCAGGGGATCTTCAGCTCCACGGTCCAGCCGCGGTCCGGCTCGCCCTGGGCGAGCTTGGCCCGGTCGGGGGTGACGTCGACGACGCCGTCCACGTGCACCCCGACCTCGACCTCGGGGGCGCTCCACCTGGGCAGAGGAATGAAGGGGTTCCAGGGGTCGTAGTCCATGGGCGGCTCGGGTCGCAGCACGAACAGGTCGTACAGCGCGCCGGTGGGCGACACCTCGAACTCGTAGTAGGTGCGCTCGTCGCCGCCGTCGTCGATGAACACCTCCACCACCTCGTCGGCCGGGAGGCCGGGGTCGTCGCGGCCGACGGGGCGCGCCCACACGTCCGCGTCCTCGCACTCGAAGGCGACGTACAGCGCCTGGGCGTCCCAGGTCACCCGGGCGTAGGTGGCGGCCAGCCGCTCGGTGGTGCCGTCGGGGAGGCGCAGCGACTCCCGCCCGTCCTTGGCGACCACGAAGGGCCCCAGCCGGTTTGCCTCGCGCCAGGCCGGCTCGTCGAGCACGCCGTCGATCGTGAGCGGCGCCCCGGCCTGGTGCGCCCGCACGGTGGGGACCACCTCGTGCACCGGCTGACCGCGCGTCCGCGACGGGGGGTCGATCCCCACCAGCCACAGGGCGGCGACGAGCAGCACCCCCGCGGCGGAGAGGCCGCCCCGGCGGCGCGGGTCGAGGAGCGCCCCCAGGACCAGCAGGCCCCCAATGCACAGGGGGATCCCCTCGCGCGGATCGGGCCAGTGGACCGGCTTGTGGTTGGTGAACTCGGCCCACCAGGGCTGCAGGCGGTAGCTGCCGAGGAGCCAGGCCTGCGTGACCGGGTCGAGGAGGAGCAGCGGCAGCAGCAGCAGGGCGCTGACCAGGACGGCGCCCTTGAGCACCCGCGGGTCGTCGCGCAGCCGCTCCCCGCGCAGCCGCGCGACCGTGACGAAGGGGAGGATCCCCGCGCAGGCCCCGGCCGCGTCCAGGAGCGGGTCGCTCCAGTCCATCCAGTGGTTGCGGTCCTCCATCTGCCACACGTGGAGGCCGTAGTGCTGCCACACCTCGTCGAGGTAACCGAGGGCGAACGTGACCACGAACGCCAGCTGCGGGCGGCGCCCGCGGTCGAGCGCCCAGGCCACCACCGCCCCGATCAGCGCGTACTGGGCGAAGTGCATCAGCTCGGTGGCGTAGACGATGAACACCTCCCAGATCAGCAGCACGTAGGTCGCCCACAGCAGCCAGGGGAGCGCCGCCCCGGCCAGCTCGCTGCGCGGGTAGCCGCGCAGCCGCCAGGCGAGGCCGCCGATCACGACCGCCGCCAGGGAGGAGAAGATCGCGATCAGCAGCCACTCGAAGGCGCGGGTGCCGTCGGCGCCGGCGCCGCCCAGGGTGTCGGGGCGCGCCGCCCAGCGGAACAGCCCGCCGGCGAGCTCGAGGCCGATCCCGTGCCCGAAGGTGAGGACCGCCCACAGCCCCACCGCCAGGCCCGCGAACCCGGGAGAGATGCGCAGGGGCTCGGGAGTCGGCTCGGAGGTCGGGGGGGGGCCGGCGTCGCTCATGGAGGGGCGACGAGGCTAACACGGGCTCGAGACGTCGCGCTCGCGCTCGTCGTC
>JAWLGW010001074.1:0-2901 GCA_041690735.1 Planctomycetota bacterium | reverse complement strand
CCCGAGCACGTCTCACAACCCTCTGATACCCTCGGCGGTTACAGCACATCTCCCCAGGAAACCGCCGCATGCCGATCGAATTCCCGATCTCCGACCTGCCCGTCGACCTGACGGTGGAGGACGCCGTCGAGGCGGCCTACGGGGACGACCTGGACTGGATCGCCGGCAAGCTCCGCAAGGAGGTGTCGGTGCTGGTCGAGTGCGACAAGCAGCTGGTCACCTACTTCTACGCGGCCATTCGGGGCCGGCTGCGCGAGGCGGGGCCCGAGGGGCGGGCGCTGCGGTGCCGGTTCGTGTCGGGGCAGCCGCGCCGGCAGGAGGAGGGGGACGAGCAGCAGCAGCAGCAGCAGCAGCAGGGCGGGCTCATGCAGCTCATGGTGCGCGAGCTGACGCAGCTGGTGCGCTCCGCCGAGCCCGGGACCGTGATCGTGGTCCCCCACGTCGACCTGCTCACGACCACCACCCGCAGCGGGCTGTCGCTCGAGGCGAAGGAGGTGATCGCGCTGGTGTACGAGAACCCCGAGGTGGTGCTGCTCGGCTTCAAGGACCCCGAGTTCGAGCTGCCCAAGACCATCGAAGGGGTGTTCACCGCCAAGCGGACGGTGATCGGCATCGAGCGCAAGCGGCTCACCAAGGTGATCCTGCAGCGGGAGGCCCGCAAGCTGGGGGTGGAGACCTTCGACCCCTTCTCCCTCTACAAGTACGTGTCGGGCCTCAACGTGGTCCGGCTGCGGCAGGTGCTCGAGCAGTTCTGGGACCGGCTCGACTTCGACGCCCGCAGCCCCGACAGCCGCGCGCAGCTGTTCGCCGAGATCCGCGAGCTGACCCGCGGCTCGGAGCTGGAGGTGCCGCGGATCGACCTCAACGCCGACATCGGCGGCTACGAGGCGGTCAAGGAGCGGATCGAGAAGGACATCCTCACCCTCCTGCGCACCGCCGACACGATGGTCCGCGAGGAGCAGGTCAAGCAGATCGAGGAGCTGATCCCGCGGGGGATCATCTTCGAGGGGCCGCCCGGCACCGGGAAGACGTTCTTCGCCAAGGCGATCGCCACCGCGATCGACGCCACCGCGATCGTCGTGTCGGGCCCCGAGCTCAAGTCGAAGTGGGTGGGGGAGTCCGAGGCCAACCTGCGGAACATCTTCACCCGGGCCCGCAAGAGCGCCCCCTCGATCGTGATCTTCGACGAGATCGACTCCTTCGCGCACCGGCGCGGCAGCTACACCAGCTCGGGGGTCGAGCACTCCATGGTCAACCAACTCCTCACCGAGATGGACGGCTTCCGCAAGGAGGAGCTGGTGTTCGTGGTGGGGACCACCAACTACGTGGAGTCCCTCGACGACGCCCTGCTGCGCCCGGGCCGGTTCGAGCTCAAGGTGGCGATCCCCTACCCCAAGGAGAAGGACCGCCGGGCGATCCTCGACATCTACCGGAAGAAGTTCGACCTCGACCTGCCCGACGACGTGTTCGAGTACATGGTCCGCAAGACCTCGGGGTTCGTGGACGCAAACCGGCGGACCCGCTTCTCGGGCGACCACCTGTACGCCCTGTGCCGCGGCCTGGCCCGCGAGGTGATCCGCAAGGGGGGCGAGCACACCCTCACCAACGCCGACGTGGACGAGGTGATCGGCGACGCCTTCGAGATCACCCCGCCCAGCAAGGCGGAGGAGAAGGTGATCGCCACCCACGAGTGCGGCCACGCCCTGGTGGCCGCGTTGATCCCCGAGGCCCCCCGCCCCGAGAAGGTGACGATCGAGGGCGAGGACTCGATGCTCGCCTTCTACACCAAGCTGGACGTGAACGCGGTGGGGATCGTGACCACCAAGGCCAAGGCCCTGGCCGACGTGTGCGTGTCGCTGGGCGGCCGGGCGGCCGAGGAGGTGTGCTTCGGCGAGCTGTCGGCCGGGGCCAGCGACGACCTGTCCAAGGCGACCCGGGTGGCGCGCCTCATGGTCGAGGCCTGGGGCATGGGGAGCAGCCAGGAGTTCTGCTACGACGAGACCCGCGAGGGCTACGTCCGCCGCCGCCTGTCCGAGCCGCGCGAGCAGGCGATCGACCAGGAGGTGGCGGCGATCCTCGAGGAGCAGCGGCAGCGGACCCTCGACCTGCTGCGCGACAACCAGCAGGCGCTCGAGGACCTCGCGGCCCTGCTGATCGAGAAGCGGGCCCTGGAGCGCCCCGACCTCAAGGCGTTCCTCAAGGAGCGCGGGTTCGAGATCGACTGGCGCGACCCGGAGCTCGTGATCAAGGACGCGGCCGGCAAGGTCGTGGCGAAGGGCGGCGAGTAGGCTGTCGCTGCCGCTGGGGGGCGTCGCTCCTCGGCAGAGGCGGGCACGGGCACGGGCACGGGCACGAGAGAGACGGACATGGGCGAGATCAGCATTCGCTTCCGCATGAACATGGAGACGGGCAAGAAGGACATCGTCATCGAGTTCGAGTCCGACGAGGACGCCATGCGCCACGAGCACGAGAAGCGCCACCGCCAGATCGTGGAGCAGCTCGTCGGGCAGGGCGTCCTCGAGGCCGACGAGGTGGGCGAGGTCACCGTGTCCCGCGGCGAGGAGGGGATCTCCACCCCCAGCTCCGAGCAGCGGGAGGGGCCCGAGGCCCAGGCCGAAGCCAGCGGCTAGTGGACGAGGCGACCCGCCGGCTGGAGCGCGCCGCCCGGGGAGGGGAGCCCGCCGCTCACCTCCGCCACGCGCGTCACCTGCTGCGGGCGGGCGACCCCGAGGCGGCGCTGGAGGTGGCGCGCCGGGCGTCGGCGCGGGCGCCGGCCGAGGAGCGGGTGGCGCTGCGGCGCGTGGCCCTGCAGGCCGCCCTGGCGGCGGGCCTGCCGCGCGAGGCGGCGCGGGAGTACCAGGTCCTGCGGCGGCTGATGGGGCGCGAGGACGAGGGGCTGCT
>JAWLGW010001073.1:0-2903 GCA_041690735.1 Planctomycetota bacterium | reverse complement strand
GGAGTGGCGGCCCTGTTCGGCCAAACCGCCAAGGTCGGCGAGCTGATCGGGGTGCTGGCCGCCGCCCTGGGCGCCTGGGCGCTGCTCGCCTGGTGGCGGCCGGCCCTGACCCTGTTGCGCGGCGCGGTCCCGGCGCTGGGGGTCCTGCTCGCCTGTCAACTGGCGAACGCCACCTGGTACGCCGAGCTCCACCCGGTGGCTCCCTTCCTGCTTGCGGCCGCCTGCGGCGCCGGCTGGCTGCGGCACCATCTGCCGCTTTGGGGCGCGCTGGGCCGGCTGCGGCCCTGGCAGCGCCTGGCGCTGGGGGTTGCCCTGGCGGCGGGCCTCGCCGGCGCCGCGGCCCTCCTCGGCTGGGCGACCACCGAGACGGTCGACCCCTACGAGGCCTACGACCCCTACTGACCGCCTCCACCCGCGCACCGCTGCGCTGGGGGCGTAACATGCTCCCCCTATGAGCGCTCCCGCCCTCGAGGTCGCAGAGCTCCGCAAGGTCTACCCCGGCGGCGTGGTCGCCGTGGACGGGGTCTCGTTCCAGATCGAGCCGGGCGAGGTCCTGGCCCTGCTGGGCCCCAACGGGGCGGGCAAGACCACCACGATCCGGATCGTGGTCACGCTCCTCGCCCCGAGCGGCGGCCGGGTGAGCGTCCTCGGTAAGGACGTGGCGCAGGAGCCCGACGCGGTGCGGGGGCTGGTGGGCTACGTGCCGCAGGAGGTGGCCCTCGACCGTTACCTCACCGGCCGTCAGCACCTCGAGCTGAGCGCCCGCCTGTACCGGGTGCCGCGGGCCGAGCGGGCGGCGCGGGTGGAGGCCCTGCTGCAGCTGGTCGAGCTGTCGAACCGGGCCGACGAGGCGGTGCGCCGCTACTCGGGCGGCATGAAGAAGCGCCTCGATATCGCCTGCGGTCTGATCCACCGGCCCAAGCTGCTGGTCCTCGACGAGCCCACCCTGGGCCTCGACATTCAGACCCGCCTGCGGATCTGGGACTACGTGGCCGGGCTGAGGGCCGAGGGGACGGCGGTGCTGCTGACCACCCACGACATGGACGAGGCGGACCACCTCTCGGACCGGGTGGCGATCATCGACCACGGCGAGATCCAGGCGGCGGGCTCCGCGGCCGAGCTCAAGGCGGCCTACGGCGGCGACATGGTGCAGCTCGAGCTGGGGCGGACCGAGCTCGCCCCGAGCGACCTCGAGGCCCTGCGCGCCCTCGACGGGGTGACCGAGGTGCAGGAGCGGGGGCGGGCGCTGCTGTTCGTGACCCCCTCGGCCCGCGAGCTGGCGCCGCGGGTCGCCGCCTGGCTGGAGGAGCGGCACGGGCCGCCGCGCTCGGTGCGGTTCGGGCCGCCCTCGCTGGGGGACGTGTTCCTCAAGATCACCGGCCACGCGATCCGGGACCAGGCATGAGCGCCCTGCTGCACGACACCCTGGGGCTCACCTGGCGGTGGCTGATCCACCTGCGGCGCGACCGCATGAGCCTCACCCTGGGGATCCTCCAGCCCCTCATGCTGCTCCTGTTCGTGGGGCCGCTCCTCGACCACGTGGTCTCCGACGCCGAGTCGCTGCGGCAGCTCATGGAGGAGCGGTTCCTCACCAGCGACTACATGACCTTCCTGTTCTCGGGGATCGCGGTGTTCACGATCCTGGTCAACTCGATCCTGGGCGGGATCCCGATCGTGTTCGACCGCGAGACCGGGTTCATGGACAAGGTGCTGGCCTCGCCCGTGTCGCGCCTGTCGATCGTGGCGGCCCGGTTCCTGTACGTGATCCTGTACAGCCTGATCCAGGTGGGGATCATCAGCGCCGTGGCCCTGCTGCTGGGCGTCCGCCCGGCCAACCCGCTGCTGGGGCTGCTGGCGCTGGTCGGCTACGGGACGCTCCTGTGCGCCGGGCTCACCGTGCTCAGCCTGGCGCTGGCCTTCGTGTTCCCCCACCACTCGATCTTCTTCGCGATCACCGGGTTCACCTTGACCCCGCTCCTGGTGCTCAGCCCCACGTTCATCGCCCGCGATGCCATGCCGCCCCTCATGAGCGCGGTGGCCAGCTTCAACCCCATGACCCACGCGATCGAGCCGATCCGGGCGGTGTTCCTCCACCCCGAGACGGTCACCGCGCAGGCCTGCGCCACCTCGGCCCTGTGGCTGCTCCTGTTCGACGCGGTGTGCTTCGTCCTGGCGGTGGCGGTGATCCGGAGGCGCCTCGAGGAGTAGCCGGGCCGGCTGGCGCGAGCCTGTCGCCCGCTTCCCGTGTACCCTGCTCCCATGCCCGACCTGCGGGACCTGGTGCTGGGGCGGCTGGCCGTGCAGCGGCAGCTGATCACGCCCGCCCTGCTGGAGCGCGAGCTCGAGCAGGTGGAGCAGGAGCGCGCCGGCGGGAGCCCCACCGTCCGCTCCCTGGGCGCGCGGCTGGTCCGTCAGGGCTTCCTGCTGCCCGAGGACCTCACCGCGCTGGCGGAGTCGCTGCGGACCGCCCGGGTCGCCTGCCGCGGCTGCGGGTACACCTGCGCGCCGCAGGCCCTGCCCCGACCCGTGATCGCGGCGCTGCTGTGCCCTTCCTGCGGCAGCGGGGACGTGGCGGTGCTGACCGCCGCCGACACGGCGGCTCTCGACTCGGATCCCGCCCGCTGGCCGGGCCCGGCCAGCAGCGCCCGGGTGGCGGCGCCGCCGTCCAGCGGCGCGCGCCCGGCGGCTCAGCCGCCGGGCACCGGCACCTGGCGCCGGTCGGGCTCGACCCGGATCCGCTCGGCCTTTCGCCCCGGCGGGCAGATCGGCGAGTACGAGGTGGTCGAGGAGCTGGGACGCGGGGCCATGGGGGTGGTGTTCGCGGCGCGCCACCTCGAGACCGGCAGCCGGGTGGCCCTCAAGGTCCTGCTGGCCGGGGCCGGCGCCAGCCGCAAGCAGATGGA
>JAWLGW010001072.1:2606-2905 GCA_041690735.1 Planctomycetota bacterium | reverse complement strand
AGGGACGGCGCGCGCGGATCTCGCGGAGACTGCGGCCTCCTCGCTCCAGGAGGAGCAGCGCGCGCCGTCCCGGAGCCTCTGGGGGGGGAGGCTGTCGCCAAACGCAGCGGCAGCTCTTGCGTGCCCGTGCCCGTGCCCGTGCCCGAAGACTCGCGGGCACGGGCACGCAAGAGAGGTGAGCTCCTCTCCATTGCGACAGCCTTGGGGGCGAAGCCCCCCCGTGAACCACACCGTTCGCCGCCGACCATCGCAACACCCTCCTGCTTGCCGCGGCGAGCCGCCGTCGTAGAGTGCTCTGC
>JAWLGW010001072.1:0-2596 GCA_041690735.1 Planctomycetota bacterium | reverse complement strand
CCGAGCGCCTGTTCGGCTACGCCCCAGGTGAGCTGCTGGGGCAGGCGGTGGAGGTCCTGGTCCCCAGGGAGTATCGGGAGGCGCACGTCGCGGATCGCGAGCGGTACACCCGCAACCCCAAGGCCCGGGCCATGGGCTCGCGGGCGGAGCTGTACGCCGAGCGCAAGGACGGCTCGCGGGTGCCGGTGCGGATCGGCCTCAGCTACGCCCACGCCGCCGGCCAGACCTACGTGCTGGCGATCGTGATCGACGTGACCGACCGCAAGCTGGCCGAAGACAGCCTGGCGCACACGACCGACGAGCTGCACGCGATCTTCCGCGCCCTCCCCGACACCTTCTTCCGCCTCACCCTGGAGGGGAAGGTGGTCGCCTGCCAGCAGCGGCAGGAGATCTGCCTGTTCGGCCGCCCCGAGGAGGTGGTCGGGCGCACGATCCAGGAGCTCATCGACGAGCGCGTCCGCCCCTCCTTCGAGGCGGCGCTGGCCGAGGTCCGCGAGCTGCGGGTCGACCGGCGGGTCGAGTTCACGATCCGCGAGGGCCGCCGGGCGCTGGCCTACGAGGCCCGCCTGGTGCCGCTGGGCGAGCACGAGGTGCTGATGCCGGTGCGCGACGTCACCTCCCGCAAGCAGCGCGAGTCGATGCTGCTGCAGGCGACCAAGATGGCGGCGATCGGCGAGATCGCGGGGAACGTCGCCCACGAGGTGAACAACCCCATAGGGATCATCAGCGCCAAGGCGCGCCTCCTCCTGTCCGACCCGCGCCAGGAGCTGGGCGAGAAGGTGGAGAAGGAGCTGGGCAAGATCGTCGAGCAGTGCGACCGGATCGGGCTGCTCACCCGCAGCCTGCTGGAGTTCTCGCGCCCCGCCGCGTCCGCCGAGCGGGCGCCGATCGACGTGCACGACCCCCTCGACAAGGCGCTCGCCATGGTGCGCGGCCGCTCGCGGCGGGCCATGCTCGAGGTGCGGCGCGAGTTCGCCGACGGCCTGCCGCTGGTGTCCGCCAACGCCAACGAGCTGCAGCAGGTGTTCCTCAACCTGTTGATCAACGCGGCCGACGCCATGCCCGAGGGCGGCACCATCACCGCGCGCACCCGCGGCGGCCTCACCCTGGGCGGCGGCCGGCCGGCGGTGGCGGTGGAGGTGGAGGACACCGGCTACGGGATCGACGAGGAGGCGGTGTCGCGGATCTTCGAGCCCTTCTTCACCACCAAGGGCGAGGTGAAGGGGACGGGCCTGGGGCTGGCGATCTGCCACAACATCGTGGGGGCCCACGGGGGCACGATCACGGTCGCCTCCGAGCCGGGCAAGGGCGCCACCTTCACGGTGACGCTCCCGGCGGGCGAGAACGGCCCGTGACCCCGCCGCCGCCGCCCCCACCCGTAGGCGGGCCCAACGGCGGGCTGCGGATCGTCCTGTCGGGCGGGCCCGGCGGCGGCAAGACCACCGCGGCCGACCTGTTCCGGCGCGAGATCGGCGAGCGGGTGGTGATCGTCCCCGAGGCCGCCACCATGCTGTTCGCGGGCGGGTTCCCCCGCGTGCCCGACGAGGCGGCGGTGGAGGCGACCCAGCGGGCGATCTACCACGTGCAGCGCAACCTCGAGAAGGTGTACGCCGCCCACTACCCCCAGCGGATCCTGCTGTGCGACCGGGGCACCGTCGACGGCGCCGCCTACTGGCCGGCCGAGGAGGCGGGGGACTACTTCGCCGTCCTCGGCTCGACCCTCGAGGCGGAGCTCGCCCGCTACGACGCCGTGATCTTCTTCGAGACCGCGGCCAAGGGGAACCTGAGCATCGAGGGGGGCAACCCGGCCCGCATCGAGGACAACGCCCGGGCGGTCGAGCTCGACCGGCGCCTGTTCCGGCTGTGGTCGCAGCACCCGCGCTTCACGCTGGTGCCGCACAACCCGTCCTTCTTCCGCAAGATCACCTTCGGGCTGGCCAGCCTGGAGAGCATCGTCGCGCAGCTCGAAGAGCTGGCGGGGAGGGGGCGTTAGGGAAACGGTCGGGCCAACCAGACATCCTGCCACTCTCTTCGTGCCCGTGGCACGGGCACGGGCACGGGCACGCAAGACTCAGTCCCCCTTCACGAAGGTGCCCAGGCGGGGATCCTTCATCACCCCGGGGAAGCGCAGCACCTGGTTGTGCATGGCCACGTACACCCCGGCCGGCAACAGCTGCACCGCCAGCAGGGCCTCGGTCAGGTTCTGCAGGGCGTCGGTCGAGCGGAGCTGATAGGGGCGCATGGCGCCGGTGAGCACCACCGGGACCTGCAGCCCGGGCGCCGCGTCGCAGATCCGCTCGCCGCTGATCGCCAGCCGGTCGGTCCCGTGGACGACCACCACCCCCTCGTGGCACTCCGCCTGCGCCTTGGCGGTGCGGGCGATCAGGTCGTGGTCGGCCTCGCTCATGTCGAGGCTGTCCTTGTTCATGAGCGCCACCCGCGTGAGCCGCACCCCCCGCAGCTCCAGGCTCGACAGCATGACGTCGAGGTTGCTGAGCTCGTTGGTCAGCACCCCCCGCAGCTCGTCGTAGGTCTTCTCGATGGTCCCGCCGGTCGAGATCAGCGCGATTCGCTTCACTGGTAGCCCTCAGGCGCC
>JAWLGW010001071.1:0-2909 GCA_041690735.1 Planctomycetota bacterium | reverse complement strand
GATCACCCAGTCGCCCGCCTCCAGCCAGCTCACGCCCGCGCGCGGACTCCAGCGGCGGGAGGAGGTGTGACGCTACGCCTCAACCTCGCCCGTCGTGCTGGGCGGGGCGCGCGCGGTAGCGCACCCTGCGCCCTGCGATGACACGGTCCAGTCGACATGCTGCCCCCGGGGTTGCCCCGGAGCGTCCCGAGTCCGAGGACCCAAGACCTACTTGAGGCGTAGGCGCCACGGGGCGGAGTATAGGGGCGGCCCGGGGCGAGGGCCACCGGCCTCAGGCGTAGCGGGCGCCGTTCCGCTGCAGGGCATAGGCGTACAGGCGCTCGCGCTGGAAGATCGTCTCCAGGCAGGCCGCCAGGCCGTTGTCGCGCAGCGCCTTCTTGATCTCCTCCTTGAGCATGTCGCGGGCGGCGTCCTGCACCCGGGCGTCGGTGGCCAGCTTGCCCTTGAAGCCGCCCACGTACACCTTGCCGGTCAGCTGGATCGCCACGCTGGAGCGGTTGGGCGAGCCGGAGATGTCCACCCGAGCCTTGATGTGGGTGCCGTCCTTGTCCTTGAACTCGCCCTCCAGCTTCTTGGGCGGCTGCTTGGTCGGGAACCGGACGGTGAAGCCTCGGTTCTTGTAGCTCTCCAGGATCTGGTAGCTGAACTCGTAGGCCTGGGCGGGGGGGAGCGAGAGGGACTGCGTCACGCGCAGGTCGCTGCCGAGGTCGAACAGGGGCATGAGCGGCGCTCCGGGCAGGAGGGTGGCTCCGGAACCTTAGCACGGACCCAGGGGGTGGCTAAGCCTTCCTCGAGGCGGGCGCGGGCTACGTCGCGCGCCGGGCACGGGAGAGCGCGAGGAGCAGCAGGAGGAGCGCCAGCGGCGCGAGCGCGGTCGGCGGCGCGGGCCCTCGGTCGATCGCGCAGCCGCCGCCGCCGACGCTGAAGCTGGTCGCGGCGACGGGGTCGTTGGACAGGTTCGTGAGCTGGAACGTGTTGGTGACGCTCCCGCCGCTCGCGCTCACGTTCACGGTGTACGGTCCTCCCGCCTGCGTGTTCGCCGTCGGCGTGAGCGACGCCAGGCCGTTCACGTCCGCCTGGACCGTCGCCGGGAAGGTGGCGCTGGCCCCGCTCGCGGGCGGGGTGATCGTGACCGTGACGCCGCTACCGACGGGATTCCCGCCAGCGTCGTCGACCCGCAGCACGATCGGGTCCGCGAACGCCGCCCCGACGGCGGCGCTCTGGCCGCCGCCGCTCACGACCACGACGCTCGCCGGCGGCCCCTGGTTCGTGAGCTGGAACGAGCCGGTCACGCTCCCGCTGCTGACGCTCACGCTCACGGAGTACGGTCCTCCCGCGGTCGCGTTCGCCGTGGCCGTGACCGACGCCGTGCCGTTGGCGTCCGTCAGGACCGTCGTCGACGAGAGGGTGGCGCTGGCCCCGCTCGCGGGCGGGGTGATGGTGATCGTGACGCCGCTACCGACCGGATTCCCGCCGGCGTCGTCGACCCGCAGCACGATCGGGTCCGCGAACGCCGCCCCAACGCTCGCGCTCTGGCCGCCGCCGCTCACGACCACGACGCTCGCCGGCGGCCCAGCCACGTTCGTCAGCTGGAACGAGCCCGCGCCGGTCCCGGACGTCACGTCGACCGTGTAGGGGCCCCCGACCGTGCCGTTGGCCGTGGCCGTGACCTGGGCCGTCCCGGCCGCTCCCGTGGTGGGGGTCGTCGTGGAGAAGGTCGCGCTCGCGCCGGTGGCCGGAGGGGCGATCGTGAGCGGCGCCCCCGCGAGGGCGTTCCCGTTCGCGTCGTCCGCCCCGAGGACGATCGGGTCCGTGAAGGCCGTGCTCACCTGCGCCGACTGGCCGCCGCCGGACTCGGCCACGATCGCGTCGACCTGCGCCTCGAAGGCGCCCACGTCCGTGAAGCCGCTCCGGCGGGCCAGGCCGCGCTGGTCGACGCCGTCCGGCCCGGTGGGCGGGGCGTTCGCCTGGACCGCCGCGTCGGCGGCGTTGATCGCCGGGCTCCCGTTGAGGAGCGAGAGCGTCTGCGTCGGGCCGCCGTTCGCCGCCAGGAGGAGGGCCACCTGGGGGTCCGCGGTCGAGGCCGTGTTGATGGCTGTGAAGCCCGCCTGACTCACGATCACGTTCCCGCCGCCCGAGTCGCTGATCGTCCCCCCCGCGTTGGTCGTGCCCTCGAGGTCTGCGCCCGCGGTGGTCGAGCTCCCGATGATCGTGTTCCGGATCGAGACCGTCGCCGTCGCCGTGGCGCCGTCCGCCACGACGCCCACGCCGCCGGCCGTGGTCGAGGCCGTGTTCCGCGCGATGGTGCAGTGCATGAGCGTGAGCGACCCGTTCCGCTGGAAGATCGCGCCGCCCCAGCCCTCGCCGAGGTTCGTGACCGAGCTCCCGGCCGAGCTCCCCCCGGTGGCCGAGCAGAGCGCGAACGTGCAGTTCGTCGCCTCGAGCGCGCCACCGTTCAGGAACACCCCGCCGCCGAGGCCCGCGCCGCCGCCGCCGCCGTCCCCGACGACGTCGCTCGCGCCGGCGAACAGGCCGCCGGCCACGCTCCCCGAGGTGCCGCCGCCGCCGCCGCCGCCGCCGAAGCCGCCGAAGCCATCGCCTCCGCCGCCGCCGCCGCCACCAAAGCCCCCCTGGGCGCCGAGCGCGCCACCGAAGGCGTCGTCTCCGCCTCCGCCGCCGCCTCCGCCCGGCCCCCCCGGCGAGGGACCCGGCGCGCCCCCCCCGCCCCCGTTCGGATCGCCGCCGCTTCCTCCTGTGGTGCCCGCCGCGTCGGCCCCGTCCGTGTCCAGGCCGCCGCCGCCTCCCGCGGACTGCCCCCCCGTCCCCCCGAAGCCGATCCCGCCCTCGCCGCCGACCGCCTCGCACTCGGTCACCAGGCAGCCGACCATCGTCACGGTGGCGCCGTCCAC
>JAWLGW010001070.1:0-2916 GCA_041690735.1 Planctomycetota bacterium | reverse complement strand
CACCCAGCCCGCGCCGCTCGCGTTGGTTCGGCCGAGGAGTCGGCTACGGCGCCGGCTCGCCCGGGACCAGCACCGTGGTCTGCGCGGCCTGCGGGTCGACGTTGCCGGCGCGGTCCTCGACCGCCACGGTGATCGTCTCCTCGGTGCCCACCTCGCTGGGCGGGAAGGTGAGGGTCACCGTCCAGGTGGCGTAGGCGCCCTCGTCGTCGGTCGCCGTGGCGGCCTCGCCGTTGACCTGAACCGCGGCCACGCCGTTGGCGTCGAACGCGGTGCCGGTGACCGTCACCGTCCGACCGGCGGTGACGTCGGTCGAGGTGATGGTGGCGGCGGGGGCCGTGGCGTCGATCGTGAGCAGCGTCCGCGCCAGGCGACCGAGGCCGTTGCTGCCGCTCCCCTGGTAGACGACGACGGTGAGGAGGTGGGGTCCCTCGGTGAAGCCGGTCAGGTCCGACGGGCCGACGAGGTCCTGGCCGATCTTGAGGTCGGCCGGCACGAGGTCGGTCCCCACGCGAGTGGCGTCGAGGTAGACCTCCACCGCCTGCGCGTTGCCCTCGTTCGCGCCCTCGACCGTCTGACCCATGAACTCGAAGGTGCTGCTGCCGTCGACCGAGTAGGCGGCGTATGCCACCTCGGCGAAGTAGCCGGGCGCCGGGGGCGCCACGTCACCCCAGGTGGGCGACACGATGAACAGGAGCGGCGCCACCTCCTCGCCCTCCGGCTTCAGGCCGAGGGCCGCCGCGGTGATCGCCGCGTCGGTAACGATCAGCGTGCCGACCAGCTCAGCGGTGTCCGTGCCGTCGTCGGCCTGCAGCGCGACCTCGTAGGTGCCGGCGGGGAGCTGACCCGGTTCGATCACCACGGGGGGGAGCGCCGCGGCCTCCTCGCCGGGCGTGGCGATCGTGCCGGTGGCGACGAGGTCGCCGTTCACCAGCACGTCGTAGCCGACCTCGTCCGAGTTGATCGAGGCGACCGTCGCCGCGAAGCTCGCCCCCTCATCCATCGCGATCACCTGCTCGGTGGGCGACAGGGCCGTGAGGGTGAGGCCCGAGGTCGCCGTGTCGTCGGAGCCGCCGTCGCCGGTGGAGCCGTCGGAGCTGTCGAGGTCGGCCGTGATGCTGTAGGCGCCGGTGGTGTCGCTGCTGTGGCTCACGTCGACGAAGTAGCGGCCGTCGGCCGGGGCAGTGAACACGACCCGCGAGGCGAGGGTGGCGTCGCTCTCGTTGTCGTTGCTGCCGATTTGCAGCAGGTCGGGCCCCCACACGGAGATCGCCGTGTCCATGCCCTGGTCGAGGCGGTGGGTCCACACGCTGTAGGCCTCTCCTGCGGTCAGGTCGACGGCGTACCAGTCCACCTCGCCCGCCGACTCGATCGCGCCGTCCGCGGCGACGCTCAGCGTCAGCAGCACGTAGTCGGTGGGCGCCTCATCCAGCTGGGGCGTGTCCCCGCTGCCGTCGCCCCCGCTGCCGTCGCCCCCGCTGCCGTCGCCCCCGCTGCCGTCGCCCCCGCTGCCGTCGCCCCCGCTGCCGTCGTCCCCGCTGCCGTCGCCCCCGCTGCCGTCGCCCCCGCTGCCGTCGCCCCCGGTGCCGTCGCCCCCGCTGCCGTCGCCCCCGGTGCCGTCGTCCCCGGTGGAGCCCGTGCTGGTGGAGCCGTCGTCGGCGGTGGAGCCGTCGTCAGTGGTGGAGCCGTCAGTGGTGGAGCCGTCAGTGGTGGAGCCGTCGCCGGTGGTGGAGCCGTCGCCGGCGGTGGAGGTGTCGTCAACGTTCGTGGTGGTGTTGCTGCTCGTGAGCGTGCCCCCCGAGGAGCTGCGGCTCTTCTTGCCGCAGCCCACAGCGAGGAGCGCCGCCGCCACCACGGCGGCGATCGAGAGCGATCGAAGGAGCGAAGTCTGCATGGGAGCCTCTCCAGGTCAGCGGGGTTTCGCGAGCGGAGAGTGCACATGCGCGGGACGTGCCCGTGGGCGGGCGCGCCCCGCGCGTCGGCGGACGCGAGACTTGTGACAGCGATCGAGGCGCCTGAGCCTCGATCGGGGAGTTCTCCTCCGTGACCGGTGCAGCATTCCCCCGGCGGCGCGTGAGGTTGCCGAACGGTGTTGAAGCGGTCGGGAGAGCGCCCGTCCGGGCTCGGGCGCCCCGGGCTATTCCCCACCGGCCCGGACTTCTCCCCCGGCGCTCGTGCGCCCGGCGCTCACTCGCGCCGCGTCGGCGCCCGGAGCGCCTGAGGCCTTGCCCGGCGCCCGGGGGAGGATCACCCTGAAGGTGGCGCCGTTCCCTGGGCTGCTCTCCACCTCGAGCCGCCCCCCGTGGGCCTCGACGAGCCGCTTGGCGCCCGCGAGCCCGAGCCCCAGCCCGACCACGCCGCTGGCGAGCGCTTGACGGCCGCGGCGGAACGGCTGGAACACCCGCTGCTGCTCCTCGGGGGGAATCCCCACCCCGTGGTCGCGGACGGAGAACACGACCTCCTGGCCGCGGCGGGTCACCGCCAGCTCGATTCGGCTCCCGGCCGGGGAGTATTTCTTGGCGTTGCCGACCAGGTTGTCGAGGACCTGATCGATCCGGACCGGGTCGCAGCGCAAGGGGAGGAGGTCCGGGGGAAACGTCGCCACCAGCTCGTGGTCACCGACGTCGCGGTGCAGCTCCAACACCCCCCGGAGGAGGTCGCGAGCGTCGCGGCGCTCCAGCTGGAGGTCCACGCGGCCGGCCTCGACCGTGGCGACCTCGAGCAGGTCTCCGATCAGGCGGTCCAGGCGCTCGATCTGCCGCGCGAGCACCGGGAGGAGGCGGGGCACGGCGTCGCCGGACGGGTCGCGGCGCGCGGCATCGACCGCCAGCTTCAGCGGCGTGAGCGGGTTACGCAGGTCGTGGGCCACGCTGCTCAGGTAGGCCAGCTGCTCCTCGCGCTGGCGCGCCAGCGCGTCGG
>JAWLGW010001069.1:0-2919 GCA_041690735.1 Planctomycetota bacterium | reverse complement strand
GACGCAGGCGACGCCCCCTCCCGCGGGCCAGGGGGCGCCGAGCGCCACGGCGGGAGCGTGGGTGGGCCCCTACGTCATCGAGCGCGAGCTGGCGCGCGGCGGCATGGGAGTGGTCGCGATCGCCCGCCACGCCGAGGTCGACCGCCGGGTGGCGCTCAAGCAGCTGCTGGTGGGATCAGGCGCGACCGTTGAGGCGCGCGCCCGCTTCTTGCGGGAGGCTCGCGCGGTCGCGCAGCTCGACCACCCCGGCGTGGTGCGCGTGTACGAGGTGGGGGAGGCTCCTTCGGGGCCGTTCATGGCCATGGAGCTGGTCGAGGGCGAGTCGCTGCAGGACAAGCTGTCGCGGGAAGGACCCCTGGAGCCCGAGGCGGCGGCGCGCATGATCGAGCAGGTGGCCCGGGCGATCGAGCACTGCCACCGCCGCGGCATCCTCCACCGGGACCTCAAGCCGGCGAACGTGTTGCTCGATGGCGAGGGCGCCGCCCGCGTGACCGACTTCGGCGTCGCGCGCGACGCCGGGGCGGACGCGGAGGCGCTCACCAAGACGGGCGACCTGGTGGGGACGCCGGCCTTCATGCCGCCCGAGCAGGCGGGAGGCGAGCGGGAGGCGGTGGACGAGCGCTCCGACGTGTACTCCCTGGGCGCCACCCTGTTCGCGCTGCTGACCGGGCAGCCGCCCTTCGCGGGCGAGACGGCGGTGAACGTGATCCGGGAGGTGCTGGCCAAGGACCCGCCGCGGCCGAGCAGCCTCCGGCCGGGGCTGGACCCCGACCTCGACACGGTGGTCCTCAAGTGCCTGGAGAAGGAGCGGCGTCACCGCTACGGATCGGCGGAGGCGCTGGCCGAGGACCTGGCGCGCTACCTGGCGGGGGAGTCGGTCCTGGCGGTCCGCCCCCCGGCGAGCGTCCGCCTGGGCAAGTGGCTGCGACGCAACCGGGCGGCCGTCGTGGCCAGCGCGCTGGCGGGGGCGGCGCTGGCGCTCGTGGTGGGCGGCGGGGTGCTCCTGCTCACCGTCGGCGGTCGGCCGGAGCTCGCGCTCGACGGGGCTCCGCCGGCCGGCTGGGTGCGGGAGTCGCCGCGCCTGCAGGGCCGCGTGGCGCGGGGCCTGGGAGCGCGGAGCGTGCGAGTCGAGCGCTCCGCCGCCGCCGGCGACGCGCCGCTGCGGGAGGTGCCCGTCTCTGCGGACGACGGCAGCTTCGTCTGCCCGCTCGAGCTGACCGCGGGCCCCAACCTGCTTCGGTTGGTGGCGAGCGACGCCCTGGGGCGCGACAGCGAGCCGATCGTCCTCGAGCTCGACTACGACCCTCACCCGCCGACCGTCCGGTGGGAGGCCCTGCCGGAGCAGGTGGTCCCGAACGTGCGCCTGCGGGGGAGCGTCAGTGAGACCGGCTGCTCGGCGCGCCTCCTCGAGGGCCAGGGGGACGTGTCCCTGGAGGGGACGGCGCTGATCGTGGCGCTCGAGACGGCGCAGGGGACGGAGCCGGCGGCGGTGGTCGAGGTGAGCGATCCCGCCGGCCACCGCAGCCGCGTGCCGCTCCCGCTGCAGGTCGTGCGCCCCCCCCGCCCGCCGCCGCCCGGACTGTTGGGGCCGGGCGGACGGATTGCGCTGCTGCCGGGGCGCCACCGCCTCGACCTGCGGATCGACCGGCCGCTGCGCCTCGACCCGGCCCAGCCCGACCAGCCCCCTCCCCAGGTCGGCGGGGGCGTCCTCCCGGTGGTCCGGGTCGAGCTCGCCGTCGAGCCGACGCCGGCGCCAGGGACCGTCGCTGGCGTCCACACCCAGGTGGTGGTCTCCGGGCTGATCGTCTCTCGCTCCGCTCCCAGCCGCACCCCCCTGGTGTGGGTCGCCGGCGGACACCTCTCGCTCACCGACTGCGAGCTCGACCCGGGCCCGGAGGGCACCTCGGCGCTGCGGGTGGCTCGACCCGGTCGGCGGGCGGTCGAGCTCGATGAGGAGGATCAGGAGGGCGAAGAAGTCGCGGCCAGCGGCCTGGCGGGGGTGAGCCTGTTCGCTCGTGGCTGCACCGTGCGCCGGACGGAGCACTCCGCCGTCGTCCTGGTCGGCGCCGCAGCGACCCTGGAGGACTGTCGAATCGAGAGCCGCCCAAGTACGGACCCGCTCGACCGCTTCCGCTCGCTGATCGAAGGGCGGCCCAAGCGGCCCGGACTGTACGCGGAGAGCTCCCGGATCGTCATGACCGGCTGCGAGGTCCGGCGCTCCGCGGGCGTCGGGCTGCGGGTGGACCACGAGAGCGAGCTGCGCCTCGAGCGGAGTCAGATCAGCGACCACTTCGGCGAGGGGCTCGCGGTCGACCACGGCGCGCGGGCCCGCCTGACGGACTGTCGCTTCGAGCGCACCTCCAACAACGCGCTGTTCGTCACCCGGGGTGGCGCCGTCGAGGTCAGCGACACGGTCTTCGTGGCGTGCGGCATCCCCCCTCAGCCGCCGCCCCAGGTCAAGCTGCCGCCGGTGAAGCAGCACCCCGCGATCTTCCTTCGCGACGCGGGGAAGGCGCGCTTCGAGCGGTGCCGCCTCGAGGATGGCGGAGGAGGATTCACGGTCAACGACACCGAGGGCGTCCAGGTGGTGGAGACCACGATCAGCGGCTGCACCCTGACGGGGGTGAAGGTGCTCGATCGGAGCGAGCTGCACCTCCTGCGCTGCCAGGTGCGTCGCGGCGCATCGACGGGGGTGGAGGTGCTGAGCCGAACGTCGACCGGAGCTGCGCGGCTGCTGCTGGAGGACTCTCGCCTCGAGGACCATGCCGGACCCGGGCTCCGCCTGGCTCACGTCACTCAGGCGGTGGTGCGCGGCTCCACGATCGCAGGCAACGAGGTCGGCGTGGTGGTCGATCGCCACTGGCGTCTGCCCGTCGGCCCCGGCCGCCCGCCGCTGACCCTGAGCCTGGAGGGGGGCAC
>JAWLGW010001068.1:0-2921 GCA_041690735.1 Planctomycetota bacterium | reverse complement strand
CCGGCGCGCGCTGACCTTCATCCTCCCCGGCATCGGCGCCACGATCGGCGCCACGCTGGTCGCCTACGTCGCCGCCGCGGTGTTGGGGCTGATCCTCGCGGCGCTGTTGGTGCTCAAGGCCGGCCCGGCCACCTGGTGGCGGACGGCGCTCCTCGCGGGTCTGGCCGCCGTGGGTTCGATCGTCGCCTTCACGCGCCCCACCGAGCACTACGTCCTCATCGGCGCCCCCGAGGCGGGGGCGCAGGTCACCCGGGTGCCCCCACCGTCGGCCGCGCCCTCGCGGGCGACCGCGCCGGCGGGGAGGGCCATCTCGTAGCGCTGCCGCCAGCGGGCGCCCTCCCGCTCGACCTCCACCTCCACCCACAGGCAGCCGGCGTTGAGGCGGGCCAGCGTATTGCGGGGCCCCCGGCGCGGGCCGGTCAGGATCACCTCGAGGAGGGGACGGCCCGACTGGGGGTGCGGGTGAACGGGCAGGCCCCGCCCGTCGTCGGTGACGCTCACGGTCTCGGGCGTCACCACCACCTCGATCCGCGCGGCGTGGCCGGCGACGGCCTCGTCCAGCGCGTTGTCGAGGAGCGCCAGCGTGGCCTCGGTGAAGTCGAGCGCGTCGCTCACCCGGTCAGGGTAACCCACCCCCCCGTAAGATCGCGGCGTGAGCGCGCCCGTCCCGATCCTCCACCGCGACGAGCAGGTGGTGGCGGTCGACAAGCCGCCCGGCCTGCTGGTGCACCGCTCGCGGGAGGCGCCCGATCGGGACGTGTTGCTGCAGCGGGTGCGCGACCAGGTGGGCGCGCACGTGTACCCCGTGCACCGGCTGGACCGGCCCACCTCGGGCGTGGTCCTGTTCGCCCTCTCCAGCGAGGCGACCCGGGCGCTGCAGGAGGCGCTGCGTGCGCCCGAGGCCCGCAAGGAGTACCTGGTCCTGGTCCGCGGCAGCACCCCCGAGCGATTCGGGAGCGAGCGCCCCCTTGGGGGCAAGCCCGCCTGCACCGAGTTCGAGCGCCTCGCGGAGCTCAGCCGGTGCAGCCTGCTGCGGGCCCGCCTCCACACCGGGCGGCGCCACCAGATCCGGCGCCACCTCGCGCACCTGGCCCACCAGGCGATCGGCGACACCCGCTACGGCAAGGGGCGGATCAACGCCTTCTTCCGCGACACCTACGGGCTGCCCCGCCTGTTCCTGCACGCCGCGCTGCTCGAGGTCGCCCACCCGGCGACGGGGGAGCCCCTGCGGGTGCAATCGCCCCTCGCCGCCGACCTGCGGGCCTTCCTGCGACGCCTGCCCGACGCCCCGCCCGACCTGATCGCCGCCCTGTGAGCTCAAGCCAGCCGCCGCCCCCAGCCGAAGAGGGAGCGAGGCCAGCAGGAGTCCAGCATGAACGACGCCGCCCCTTCGAACGCCTGGGAGACCGCCCGGATCACCCGCGACGAGCTGCGCGCCGAGCGCGAAGCCGCCTACCGGGCCCGCAAGGCGAGGGAGCGAGCTCGCCCCTGCCCCTGGGTGATCTAGCGGCTCCATGGACCAAGGGATCCTGCGCCTGGCCCGCCGAATCCTGGGCGTGGGCGCGGAGGCCTCGCCCGAGGCGATCCGGCGCGCTGCGCGCTGCGCGGCCCGCCGCACCCACCCCGACCTCGGCGGGAGCGCCCGCGACCTGCAGCGGGTCCTGCGGGCTCGCGAGGTCCTCCTCGCGGCGCTGGAGTGATCTGGTAGCCTGCCGCTCATGGCCTGGACCCCCTGGCGGAAGGTCGCCGACAAGCTGTTCTGGTACGCAGACCACTGCCTGCGCATTCCGGTGTGCTACCAGCTCGCCGTGGCCGACCCGCACGACCTCGAGGAGCCGGAGGTGGTGTACGTGGGCGCGGCCGCCAGCGAGCACGAGGAGCTGGCGGCCTTCGACGCCGGGGAGAAGGGCGCCCTGAGCGCGCGGGCCCGCGAGGTCACCCGGACCGGCAAGGCGATCTACTACCGCGCCCGCGGGGCCCCCACCCTGACCGAGGCCGAGGCGCTGCGCGACGCGTGTCTGAAGGAGCGCGCCTATCCCTGGGTGGAGTGAAGGCGCCGCGGCCCTCTCGCCTCCTCCTTCTCGTCCTTCGTCACTTCCCCTGCGCCTTCAGCTGGTCCTCCTTCGCCAGGTACCGGCCCAGCAAGGCGCCGTCGCTGTAGAAGAACCAGGGCATGGTGACGATGCCGCCGATCAGGCACAGGACCATGCCGGCGAAGGTGGCCACGATCTGCAGCAGGTAGTGGTACACGAACAGGATCAGGTACTCGACCGGCTCGACGCTGATCCGGCGCCACAGGCGGCCCAGGCGGATCCCCGAGGTGACCGAGCCCGTCTCGAGGTACTCCAGCTCGATCGCCGGCATGAGATAGGTCAGCAGCAGCGACGCGATCATGCCGAACCCCCAGGCCCCGAGGTAGGCGACCACCAGGGCGATCGCCACCCCCGGCGGCGGCCCCGCCGGCTGTCCGGGGGCGGGGGCGGGGGTGAGGGCGAAGGCGACGCCCAGCCCGAAGGCGACGAAGCCGAAGATCACCGCGCCCACGGCGAGGCCCGGGAGGAGCATGGCGACCCACAGCTTGAAGCCGTCCACGATCAGCTCGCCGAAGCCGCTCCACCGGGGGAGGGGCGTGGCGCCCGGCGTGGCGCGCTGCTGGCGGGCGACCCGCGCCTTGTAGCCCAGCAGGGCGAACATCGGCAGCAGGAAGACGCCGCCCAGTAAGCACGCCGCGCCCACGATCAGCTTGGTGATCCAGTCCGGGTCCTGGAACACCCACCCGAACAGGCGGCCGATGTCGTACTCCTGCGCCGCGTCGCCGGCCGGGCCGGCGACGGCCCCCACCGCCCCGCAGTGCGGGCACGTGCCGGCGCCCTCGGGCCGCCGCTCGGCGCCGAACGGACAGCTCGCCCAGGCGAGGTCCC
>JAWLGW010001067.1:0-2923 GCA_041690735.1 Planctomycetota bacterium | reverse complement strand
GCCGTATCGCGATATACGTATCCTGATATATTTATACGGTGAGCCGTATAACGATAACCTGACCGGCCCCAGGGAATGCCGAGCGCGGTCGATCCGGCAAGGACGGGGCGATCGTGCTCGAGATCGCCGCGGTGCGAAGGGTCCCTTGCCCGCGCTCGGCCAGGCTGGCATGGTCGCACCGTGATCGACGTCCACTGCGTCTGCGGCAAGGTGTACCGCGTCCCGGCCGACAAGGGGGGACGCAAGCTGCAGTGCAAGCGGTGCGGCACGGTCCAGCGGGTGCCCCGCCTGGCGACCCCCGACAGCGACGACCTGGAGATCCCGTTCCGCACGCCCGGAGCCGCCTCGGACGACGACGCGCCGGGGGCGCTGCGCGGCGGACCTCCCCTCGACCTCCAGGCGCCCGTGCGTCGCTGCCCCTGCTGCGGGCACCAGGACGAGGCGGACGTGGTGGTGTGCGTCCGGTGCGGCTACGACTGGCGCGTGGGCCGGCGGCTCGAGGACGCCCACGAGGCGCGGGCGCGCAGCTCGCGACAGCGCGCCGTCGCCTCGGCCGACAGGGAGCTGCTGGAGCTCGGCCGGCTAGCCTGGGTGGCCTTGACGCCCCTGGGCCTGCTGCTGGGGCCTTACGTGTTCGCGCGCTCCCTGCGCGCCGAGCGGCGGCTCCGCGCCTGGGGCGGGGACCCGAGCGGAGCCCAGCAGGCTCAGCAGCTGAGGGTGATGGCCGGGGCGGGCGCGCTGCTGTGGGCGCTGGTGGGCGCCTTCTTCCTGGTGGTGGCCCCCGGGAGGGACGACCGCGGCGCGGCCGCCGTGGCCGTGGCCTGCCAGGCGCGCCTGGAGCGCGTCGGCCGCGCGCTGCGGGGGCAGCTGGGCGCCCGGCCCTACCCGGGCGGCGAGACCCCCTTCCCCTCGGCGCTCCGCGCGCTGAGCGAGGGCCGCCGCGCGGCCCTCGACGCGCGCGACCTGCGCTGCCCCCTGGCCGGCGACCTGTACGCCTACGCCTCCCGGGAGCGCGAGCAGCTGACGCCGCACGTCGACCCGGCCTACCTCCTGCTGTGGGACCGCGAGCCGCACCCGGATGCGCTGGGGCAGCCGAGCCTGCGCGCCCTGCGCGCGGATGGGACCGTGGAGAGCTTCCCCAGCCGGCGCGAGCTGGAGGAGGCGCTGGGGCGGCCCGCCTACCCGCAGGCGGCCGCGGGCAGCGACCCCGCGGAGGCCGGCAGCGGGGCAGGGCAGGGGAGCGCCGCCCCGCCGGCCTGGTCGGTGCTGGCGAGACGGCTGGAGACCTTCGCCCAGGAGTGCGACGCGATCGACCCGCTCCTGACCGGGTCGCTCACCGTCGACCTCCCCTACTTCCTGGAGCGGGTGGGCGCTCCCGCCGACGTCGTCCTGCGCCAGGCCCTCGACCGCGGCGACGGCCGCCAGCGCGCCGCCGCGGCGCGCATGATCGCCCGGGTGCTCCTGCCGGCCTCGCGCGCGCGGGACCTCGCCCGGCGCCTGCTCGAGGACGACGCCCCCTCGGTCCGGCTGGCGGGCGCCCTGGCGCTGCGCCGGCTCGGGGAGGCGGAGTGGCTGGCGCAGGTCGCCGAGATCGCCGAGTCGGGCAGCGTCGAGGCGCGCGTCGAGGCGGTCGAGGTGTTGGGCGCGTTCGCCCGCGCCGGCCCGCAGGAGGCGCGAGAGCTCCTGTCGCTCGCGTCCCAGCTGCGGGCGCGCCTGGGCGCGACGGGGGACGACCCCATGTTCCCCCTGCCCCGCGAGGCCCTCCCGCACGTGGTGCCCCTGCTGAGCGACGCGCGGGTGGGGCGAGAGGCCCGCGCGACGCTCTACGCGGCCGGCGCATCGGGCCTCGACGCCCTCGGGGAGGCCCTCCAGGTGGGAGATCCTCAGCTCCGCCAGGCCGCCTTCGTGGTGCTCGACCTGCTGCGCCAGCGGGGGACGCTGGGCCTGGGCCCGTATCTGGAGCGGATCGAGGCCGAGATCGACCCCGAGGTGCGGGGCGCCGCCCTGGAGGGCCTGGCGGCGGACGGCGGGACGCCCGACCCGGCGCTGGTGGAGTGGACGCTGGCGGCGCTGCGCGCGGGCGCCCCGGGACCGGTCCGGGCGCAGGCGGTGCGGGTCCTGGCCCGCGTGGGGCAGGGGAGCGGCGAGGAGGCCGACCGGGCGCTGGAGGGGCTGGTCCTCGACCTCACCCGGGAGGGGGACCACCGGGCGGTGCTGGCCGAGCTGGCGTCGGCCGGGCGGCTGCTCGACGCGCGGGTGGACCGGCTGCTGGCCACCCACTGGGGCCGCTTCGACGCCGCCACCCGCCGGACGCTGGTCGAGCACCTGGCGCGGCGCCCCGGGACGGAGGCGGTGGACGCCCTGGTGCCGGCCCTCGAGGACGAGGACGCGCAGGTTCAGCTCGCCGCCCTGGAGGCGCTGAACCGCTCGCCAGCCCCCTTCGAGGACCCGCAGCGGCGCGCGGTCGCCGAGGCGCTGAGCCGGCTGATCCCCAAGCTCGCCTCGCCCACGGCCGAGCGCCTGGTCTACGGCCTGGCCTCGGGTCCGCGCCTGTGCGCGCAGCTGGAGGCGGAGGCGGGGGAGCCGGCCCCGCACCGCTGCACCCCCACCCTGCGGCGCGCCCTGCGCAAGCGGGTGCAGAGCGGCGACCTCGCCGCCCTGCGCTGCTATCAGACGCACCGCAACCTCGAGACCCTCGAGGACGTGCTGGGGCTGCTCGACTTCCCCGACGACGCCTTCCGCCGCTCCGTGAACGAGAGCCTGGTGCACATCACCAACTACCGGCGCTACTACAGCGACGCCGCCAGCGCTCGGGCCGTCCTGCTGGAGGAGCGGCGCGCCACCCTGGAGGCGCAGTTCGCCGCCGTGGGGCTCGAGGAGCACCGGAAGGTCCGCCGCTGGCAGCAGGCGGCGCGGGACAAGC
>JAWLGW010001066.1:0-2925 GCA_041690735.1 Planctomycetota bacterium | reverse complement strand
TCGCCGCAGCGGACAGCGAGCGTGACCTCTACGACGCGTGGGTCGCCGCCTCCCCCGAGGGTTACCTGCCCCTGTTGGTGCGCGGCAGCTTCTACGTGCACCACGCCTGGCGCGCGCGCGGCGGCGGCTACGCCTCTACCGTCAGCGAGCCGGGGTGGCAGCGCTTCGCTGAACGCCTGCGCCTGGCGAAACGTGACCTCGAGGAGGCGGCCCGGCGTGAGCCCGGCGTACCCTTCGGCCCGGCAGAGCTGGTCATCGTGTCGTGCGGTCTGCAGCTGCCGCGCGAGGACACCCGGCAGTACGTCGAGCAAGCGCGGCGCGCAGACCCTCGCGACCCGACGGCGCTGCGTAACCTCCTCGAGTTCTCGCTGCCCAAGTGGGGCGGCTCCATCCAGGAGACGCTGCGGGTTGCCTACGAGGCGCGGCTCGCCGCGCCCGACGAGCCGGCGATGGGGCTGCTGGTGGCGGCGGCGCACCTCTCGATCGTCCAGCACGACGAGCTCGAGGTTCGTCGCGCCTACCTCGACCGCCCGGAGGTCGAGGCCGAGGTCTCAGCGTCCCTCTCTCGCGCCTATCTGGCGTATCCCCGAGCGAAGAAGCTCCACTACTGGCTCGAGCTGGGGGCGCGTCTGCGAGGCGACGCGCGGGGGCAGCGGTGGCTGGAGATGGCGGCGGCGGGCGGCTCGGTGAAGGCCATGGGCCGGCTGGCCGACGCTCACCAGAAGGGCCGCATGGGCCTCGCCGTCGACCTGCGCCAGGCGTTCGCGTGGAACCTGCGAGCGGCCCGGGCGGGAGACGCGGCCTCGGCGGCCTGGGCGGGCTTCTACCTGCTCTACGGAGAGGGCGTCGTGCGGCCGGTCCCCGAGGCCGGGATCGCCTGGCTGGAGCGGGCCGCGGCGCAGGGCGACCGCTTCGCCTGCTACGCCCTCGGCCGCGCGCTGGCGCGCGGCGTGGGGGGACCCGCGAACCCCGCGCGCGCCGCCGACCTGCTTCGGCGCGCCGCCTCCCGCGGCTCGAAGCGCGCAGAGCGGGAGCTGCAGCAGCTCGAGCGCGCGCACCCCGACCTGTCGACGCAGCGCGACCGCGGCGAATGAGCGCCCTCGGCGTCCAGCACCCGCGCTGCCCCTTCTGCCATGAAGCGGTCACGCCCGCGGAGCCCCACAAGCGCGCGTGCGGCGCCTGCATGGGCTGGCATCACGACGCCTGCTGGCAGGAGCACGGCGGCTGCGCGGCCTGCGGAGCGGGTGGCGGCGCGTCGGCGGCGAGGCGCCCCAGCAGCCCCACCTCGGCGAAGGCGGGGGCGCGGCCCGCCCGCCGTCGCGCCAGCTCGCAGGTGGCCGTGGTGGGGCTCGGGCTGGCGACGGCGGCGGCCCTCGCGCTCGTGACCTCGGTCACCACTCGCTCCACTGTGGACTGGCACGAGCGAATGCTCGCCGCGCCGACCCCTGAAGAGGAGACCCGCTGGTGCCGGATCGGCGCCGAGGCGGGAGATCCCGCGGCCATGACGCTGCTCGGCTACCGTCTCTCGCTCGGGCTGGGCGCCCCCTGCGATCCGGGCCAGGCGCTGCGCTGGGAGCTGCAGGCCGCCGAGGAGGGCCATCCAGAGGCCATGTTCGCCGTGGGCACCAAGCACGAGTCAGGGCGTGGCGGGGTCTCCGTCGACGAGCGCGAGGCGGCTCGCTGGTATCGTCAGGCCGCCAGCCTGGGCAACTCGCAGGCGGCCTTGCGCCTCGAGCTGCTGCTCGCCCGGCGCCCCGACCTGCGCTGACTCGCCGGCCCGAGGAGGTCCCGTCCGTGGCCAAGACGCAGTACTACACCGCGGCCAGCCTCGACGGCTTCATCGCCGACGACGCCCACTCCCTCGACTGGCTGCTCCAGTTCGAGATGACCCCGAACTACCCCGACTTCATCCGAGAGGTCGGCGCGCTCGCCATGGGCTCGACCACCTACGAGTGGCTGCTCAGGCACGCGGTGCAGCCAGCGAGCGGGCCGCCTCAGCCGTGGCCGTACGAGCAGCCGGCCTGGGTGTTCACCTCCCGCACCCTGCCCTCGGTCGAGGGGGCGGACATCCGCTTCGTCCGGGGCGACGTGCGCCCTGTGCACGAGCAGATGCGCGCGGCCGCCGCCGGCAAGAACCTGTGGATCGTCGGCGGCGGCGAGCTGGCGGGCTCGTTCCACGACCAGGGGCTGCTCGACGAGCTGATCGTCACCGTCGCCTCGGTGACCTTGGGGAGCGGCGCTCCGCTCCTTCCCCGCAAGGTCGTCCACCCGCCCCTGCGCCTGGTCTCGGTGACCGCCTTCGGCGACGCCTTCGCCCAGCTGCGCTACGAGGTGCGGCGCAGCCCCGATTGAGCCTGCCCTCGCCGGCGACGGGCCGGCGTCCTCGCCCCGCCTGCCGAGCACCGAGACCGGCTCCGCTACTTCCCCCAGCGGATCCGCGCCTCCTGCGAGGGGTGCCCCGCCGGCTCGCGGCGCCACCAGTCGCCCCGGTCCGGCGCGACGTGCCCCGGCAGCACCAGGGGCTTGCCCTCGCCCGTCCCCTCGGGGTGGCAGTCGGCGCACTGGCGAGGCGGGATCGCGTTCTCGTGAGGGTGCGTGTTGGCGACCACCGGCGGGTAGCTGGGGGTGCCCGGGTTGAACCGCGGCACGAACCTGGTCAGCCGCCCGTCGATCGCCATGTAGTCCACGGTGAGCTCGCACCCCGGCTCGCGGGGCGCCAGCCGATTGGCGCGGTCGCGGCGGGTGTCGGGCTCCCCGAAGGGGATCCCCGCCAGGTCGGAGGCTTCGAACTCGACCTTGCCCGGGGTGAACACCGCCTGCTGGCGCCCGGTGGCGGGGTCGTAGTCGAGGGCGCTGAACAGGTAGTCCTGCTCGGGCTTGTAGGGGACGTAGGTCATGTGGCACGACCCGCAGCGCGGGGCCTTG
>JAWLGW010001065.1:0-2926 GCA_041690735.1 Planctomycetota bacterium | reverse complement strand
CTGCGCGAGCAGCTCGGTCGTCGGCCGCGGTTCACCGACGATCAGCGGCGGCGCCTCGCGGTCCGGGGGAAGGTCCTCGGTCGCAAGCTGCTCGCGGGGGTGTGTGGGATCGTGACGCCCGACACGATCCTGCGCTGGTACCGTCGGTTGGTGGCGCAGAAGTACGACGGCTCCACCAGGAGAAGGCGCGGTCCGGGGCGGCCGCGTGTGGCGGAGACGGTCGCGCAGCTCGTGGTCCGGATCGCGCGCGAGACGCCCACGGCCGGCTACACCAAGATCCGCGACATGGTGTTCGGGCTGAAGCGCGAGGTCAGCCGCAGCACGGTCAAGCGGATCCTGAACGAGCGCGGGATCGTGCCTGCGCCCGAGCGGCGCAAGCGCACGAGCTGGCGCGAGTTCTTCGCGGCGCACTGGGAGGGACTGGCGGCGACCGACTTCTTCGACGTCGAGGTCCTGACCTGGCGGGGCCTGGTCCGCTACCGGGTGCTGTTCGTGATCGAGCTGGCGACGCGGCGCGTGCACCTGGCAGGGATCGGCCGCGAGGGGACTCTGGGCGAGAGCTGGACGCTCCAGGTCGCCCGGAGTCTGACCGACTGCGTGGACGGCTTCCTGCGCGAGAAGCGGTTCCTGATCATGGACCGGGACCCGCTGTTCTCGGCGGCGTTCCGGCGCACGCTGAAGGACGCAGGGGTACGCCCGGTGCGGCTGCCGGCGCGGAGTCCGAACTTGAACGCTCACGCGGAGCGCTTCGTGCGCTCGGTCAGGGCCGAGGTGCTGAGTCGGGTGATCCCGCTGGGCGAGGCGCACCTGCGGCGCGTGATCACGGAGTACTTCGCGCATTACAACAGCGAGCGGTTTCACCAGGGCCTGGGTGGGAGGCTGATCGAGCCGACCGAGCTCGCGTCGCGCACGAGCGGCGGCGTCGTATGCCGCAAGCGGCTCGGTGGAGTGCTGCGCTACTACCACCGCGCCGCCGCCTGATCGCCGTCGAGACTCCCCGCTCCGGGCCGCGCGTCGTCGACGCGGTGGGACGAGTCTGGGCGCGCAGCAGGTTCGGCGGTCTTCGAGCCGTTAGCGGCGGGCGACGCGTCACGGATGCAGACCGCAGCTCGGCTGACTCGGCTGGCGCTGGCCTCCCGCGAGCGCGTTTTCGCCCCGCTTCGGCCTCCGAACTCGCTCGGCCGAGTTTTGGAACAGTACGGGGTTAGCTCCTCCGGAGCGCGGGAGCCCCAGCCCAAAAACGAGTTACGCAAACAAGAACTTTTGAGCGACGGCCTCCAGGCCGCTCGGAACGCTCGAATTCGCGCCGGGGTGACCCGTACGGGGGAGGGGCTGTCAGTCCACCTCCGCCGCGCGCGAGTCGGCTGTGCAAGAGTTGGTGCCGCGACCTACCGAAACGTCCCCGAGAACAGGAGCAGGTAGGCCACCAGCGCGCGGCGGTCCGCTTCGCTGCCGGTGTAGCCCTCGACCCGGCCCCACACCTGGCCGCGCCACACGATCGAGCCGTCGCTGCGGAGGCGGCCGATCCACTGGCCGTCGCGCCACAGGTCGCCCTGGCCGTCGATCCGGCCGATCGGGCGGCCGTCGAAGGAGACGGCGCCCTGGGGGTCGACCTCGCCCAGCAGGATGTCGCGGGCGATCACGTGGCCGTCGGCGCCCACCTTGCCCGCCACCTGCTCGTCGCGATGCACCAGGCCCGAGGGGTCGATGCGGCCGCGGGCGCTGCCGCCCTCCCACACGATCAGGCGGGCGCAGCCGAGGGCGGCGGCGCCGTCGTGGAGGGCCTCGCGGGCCAGCTCGCGGCGGCGCTCGGCGAGGGCCTCCTCGCGGGCGCGCTCCTGGGCCAGGGCCACCTGCTCGCCCGTGGAGGGGCCGGCGGTGCCGCAGGCGTCCTCGGGTGGGAGGACCGGCGCGGCCGGGCGGGCGTCGATCGGAGCGGGGTCCGTCGGGGCCACGGCCAGGCGAGGCGGGGGCGGCAGGGGCTCCGGCTCACCGGTCACCTGGCGCACCGCCAGCACGCCGGTGAGGAGCAGGCCCAGGGCGCCGGCGACGGCGAGCAGACGCGGGATCAGGTCGTTGGGGCTCACGCGAGCTCCTCTCAAGGCGCGGGGTAGCCGCCGCGGAGGCCGATCGCCACGTAGGCGCCCAAGAGGGACAGGGCCACCAGGGACAGGACCGGATAGGCGAGGCCGCGCGGCTTGGGGAAGGGGAACGGGGTCACCATGGCGATCGCCAGGCCGCCCGCCGCCACGTCAGCGGTGATCCGCAGGGCCTGGGCGCTGTGGAGGCCGGTGAGGAACAGGGTCGGGACCGCGATCGAGGTGAAGGTCGTGGGGAGCCCCGTGTAGTAGCGGAGCGGCGGCTTGCTGCCGGGCTCCTCCGCGCCGGCCGGTGACGCGGGGGGCTCCGCCGGCTCCACGTAGCCCCGGGTGTCGAAGAAGGCCAGGCGCCACACCGCGCAGGCGGCGAACAGGCCCAGCAGGGACATTTCGCCCGCCGTGCGGGCGCCCGCCGCGTAGAAGATCAGCGGCGGCGTCATGCCGAAGGCGCAGGCGTCGACCAGCGAGTCGAGCCGCTGCCCGAACACCTTCTCCTCCTCGGTGCGGACGAGCTTGCGGGCCACCAGCCCGTCGAACACGTCGCACAGCCCGCAGCCCATGAGGCAGGCCACCGCGAAGGCCAGGTGTCCCTGCGCCGCCAGCAGCATGGCGGCCACGGCGGCGCTCAGGCCCACGAGCGAGATCGCGTTGGCGGGGTCGAGGAAGCGCAGCATGGTCAGCGGCTCGCGTGCGTGTGGGGGCGGGGTGCGGCGGCGGCGATCCGGGTGCCGACGCGGACCAGCACCTCGACCCCCTCGGCGCTCGCCGCCACCAGGTCGGCGTCCAGGGTAACGCGGCCAGGCTCGAGGAGGAGGATCACCGTCGAG
>JAWLGW010001064.1:0-2927 GCA_041690735.1 Planctomycetota bacterium | reverse complement strand
GGCCCGGCCGAGCAGGTGATCCCAGGGCCGGTCCACGATCGAGGGGGCGGGGTTCTTCGTCGCGCACCGGCTCCAGAACGCCTCCGGATCGTCGAGCACGAGGATGAGCGCCCCGACCACCGCCCCGTCTGACCCGTAGGCGGCGAGCGCCTCCAGGGCGTCGGCCTCGAGCGGCCCGCCGCAGACCTGGAGCAGCCACTCCTCGATCGCGCGCGGCAGGGCGGCGGGCCAGCGGGCCGCGCAGGTCGCCGCCAGGAAGCGCTCCGCTGCGGGTCGCGGCGCCTCCGCCAGGTGCCCCGCCAGGCGCTTCCACTCGGCGTCCTCGCCCTCAGTCCGTTCGTCACGCTCCGCCAGCCCTCGCAGCGCGCCGGCCAACGCGTCATGCGGGAGCGCCGTGAGCGACGTGACGAAGCGCTCCCGCAGCGACGGGTCGAGGGGCAGCGTCGCCACGACCCGCGCCGGCCAGGACAGCTCGGGAGGGTCCTGCGCTCGCGCCGCCCGCTCCAGCGCGTCGAGCAGCGCGGGACCCAGGGTGGGGACGTGCGCCGGAGCGCGGCGAACGATCCAGCACACGTCCTCGAGCAGGAACCGATCGAGCGGCCCGTGCCTAAGCGCCGCGAGGAGCGCCTCGAGCGCGTCCGGCGTGAGGGCCGCCAGCCGCTCCCTCCCCTGTTGCAGAGAGAACACGACGGCCCCGGCGAGGTCGTCACCGGCCGTCGCTTGCTGGAGGTAGGGCTCCACGCCCGGCGTGTGCAGGAGGTACTGTTCCGCGCGCTCGGCGTCGCTGCTTCCCTCGCGCCCGACGCGGTTGAGGTCCTCGATTCGCTCCCACACCGTTTGAGGGTCGGGCTGCGCGAGGACCGAGCTGCACACGAGCAGGCAGGTGACGAATAATGGAGCGAGCGCGCCGGCGCGCGCGGGGAGGGTCCGCATGACCGCCTCCACGACGCGGTCAGCGAGCGAGTTCCCGGGGGCGGTCTCCGGACTACACGCCCTTCTTGAGGCGCAGGCCCAGGTTGTCCGACAGGCGGTCGATGGCCTTGATCTTCTCGACCACCGGGTCCACGTCGTACTCCACGCGGCGGTAGCGGATCTCGTTCTCGTCCACGATCACGTAGCAGGCGCGGGTGTCGTTGTCGCGGGGCTGGCCCACCGAGCCGACGTTGACGATCACCTTCTTCTTGTCGCGGGTGTACACGAAGTTGTGGTCGATCTCGGCCGGGGTCACGTAGTCGAGGTCCTCGTTGATGATGCAGGGCGTGTGGCTGTGCCCCACGAACAGCACCTTCTCGAAGCTGGCGAAGATCTCGTCGAACTTGTCGTAGCTGCCGTTGTAGATGTCCTCGCGCAGGATGTACTCGATCGTCGGCTGGCGGGGCGAGCCGTGCACGAAGTACAGGCCGTTGGTCTGGAAGGACAGCGGCATGCGCTTGAGGTAGGCCCACCGCTCCTGCTCGCGGCCGTCGGCGACCTTGATCTCCTCGCGGGTCCAGTCGATCGCCTCGCGGGCCCAGGCGTTGAAGTTCTTGGCGCCCTTGAGCACCGCCTCGTCGTGGTTGCCCATGAGGCTCACCCGCACCCGCGGCATGACCATGTGCATGACCTCGCGGGGCTGGGGGCCGTAGCCGACTACGTCGCCGAGGCAGATGATGTCCTCGACGCCCTGCGACTCGATGTCCGCGAACACGTTGGTGAGCGACTCCACGTTGCTGTGGAGGTCGCTGATGATGGCGTACTTGCGGGAGACGGCGGTCATGGGGGCCTCCGAGTCCCCGTTGTAGCCCGCCGGGGGAGGCCTAGCAACCGGCGGACCCCTCCAGCGAGCGCGCGGTGCGCGCCCCGTGCCACAGCTCGCGCGAGCTCGCGGGCCAGCCCAGGGGGAAGGTGGTGGCGAGCACCTCGAACCGCGCGCTGGCCGTGAGGAAGCCCCCGCCGCGGTCGGTGCGCTCGCGCGGGTCGCGGCCCAGCCGCGTGGCGAGCGCCTCGGTGAGGCAGGGGTCGTGCAGCAGGCCCTGCTCCACGCACCAGGCGCCGAAGCCGCTCCAGTACACGTCGGCGACCCAGTTGTTCACGTTGCCCGCGCAGTCGTGCAGGCCGCAGGGGCTGACGCCGCGGGGGTAGCTGCCGACCGGGGCGGTGCGCTCCAGGAGCCCGTCGTAGTTGCAGCGCGAGGGGGAGGGGAGCTGATCGCCCCAGGGGAAGCGGCGGCCGTCCAGCCCGCGGGCCGCCCGCTCCCACTCGGCGCTGGTGGGGAGGCGGCGCCCCTCGAAGGCGGCGAAGGCGGCCGCCTCGTACCAGGAGATCCCGCACACCGGCTGGTCCTCCCCGGCGAGGTCGGCCCGCTCGAAGGAGCGCGGCTGGCGGACCTGCTCGCGCTGTACCCACCGCCACCCCTCGGCGCTCCACAGCTCGGGGCGCTCGTAGCCCTGGGCCGCCACGAAGGCCCGGTAGCGGCGGTTGGTGACCGGGTACACGTCGATCGCGAAGGCCGACAGGGTGACGATCCGCGCCGGCTGCTCCACCGGGTCGGCGAACAGGTCGCAGGCCGGACGCCCCATGAGGAAAGGGCCAGCGGCGATGACCGCCTCGACGGTGTCGTCGACGATCGACTCGGCCTGGGGGCTCACGACGGGGGGCTCACGACGGGGGGCCCACGACGGGGGGGCTCACGAGGTGGCCTCACGACCGGGGCTCACGGCGGCGCTCACTTGGCCTCGCCGCTGGCGCTCGCCGGGGGCGCCGCGGCGACGCTGGCCTCCACGTCCGCCAGCGCCTTGACGGCGGTCCGCAGGAGGAGGCGGCTGGCGAGGGGGCCGGGGGAGACGGTGCGCTCGTACCGGTACCGCCGGGCGCCGAACACCTCCTCGGGGATCAGGTAGCCCAGCTCGTCGTTGCCCAGGCCCACGACCAGGGTCGGCTCGCCCCCC
>JAWLGW010001063.1:0-2930 GCA_041690735.1 Planctomycetota bacterium | reverse complement strand
CGCCTCCCTCACGATCGCCTTCGCCCTGGCGTACGTGCTCCGGTTTGGTTGGGGCTGGCTGGTGGTGACCGACGTGCCGCCCCCACCACCCGCAGACTACGCCCGCGCCTTCGCGGTGGTGGTCGGCGTCTTCCTGCCGGTGTTCAGCGCCCGGCGGCTGTACGGGATCGTGCCGGCCCGCGGGTTCGACGTGGTGGAGGCCACCTGGAACGCCGCCACCTTCGCGACGGTGGTCGTCCTGGCGCTGAGCTTCTTCTACCGCGAGTTCAGCTACTCCCGCAGCGTGGGCTCGATCGCCTGGGTGGCGTTGCTGCTGCTGCTGCCGCTGCCGCGGCTGCTGCTGCTGGTCCGCCGCCGGCGCCGCTACGAGCGCGGTCGCGGCCTGGTCCCCGCCGTGATCGTCGGGTCCACCCAGCGCGTCCGGGAGCTCGAGCGGCGCCTGGAGGGCCACCGCCGCTACGGGCTGTCGGTGGTCGGGAGCGTGGTGACCGATCCCCCCGAGAGGTCGGGGACGGCCGCGACCGTGGGGATCCTCGACCGCCTCGAGGAGGCGGTGAACGCCACCGGCGCCCGCGAGGTCCTGATCACCGACGCCCTCGAGCGGCTGCCCCTCCTCGAGGTCCTCGAGCGCTGCGAGCGCCTCGGCGTCGAGCCGCGGGTGGTGCCCCACCTGTACGACCTGTTCATTACCCCCGACGACCTGACCGAGCTGCACGGGGTGCCGTTCATCGCCGTGCGCGAGCAGCGGTTCGAGCGCCTGTCCCTGGCGCTCAAGCGGCTGTTCGACCTCGCCGTGGCGACCCTCCTGCTCCTCGCGCTCAGCCCGCTGCTGCTGCTCTTGGTCGTGCTGATCAAGCTCGACAGCCCCGGCCCCGCCCTGTTCCGGCAGGTCCGGGTGGGGCGCGGCGGCCGGCTATTCCTCATGTGGAAGCTCCGCTCCATGGGGGTCGACGCCCCCGAGCGCCTGGCGGAGGTGGTCGACCTCGACGCCCTCGAGCAGCCCGTGTTCAAGCTGGACCGCGACCCGCGTGTGAGCCGCGTCGGTCACTACCTGCGCCGCTGGAGCCTCGACGAGCTGCCCCAGCTGTGGAACGTCGTCCGCGGCGACATGAGCCTGGTGGGGCCTCGCCCCGAGATGCAGGAGATCGTCGCCCGCTACGACGCGCACCAGCGCCGGCGCCTCAAGGCCAAGCCCGGCCTGACGGGGCTGCAGCAGATCGTCGCCCGCGGGTCGACGGACCTCGACGAGCGGGTGCGGCTCGACGTGTACTACCTGAAGCGGCGCACCTTCCTGTACGACCTGTGGCTGCTGGGCCGCACCCCCTGGGCCGTCCTGCTGGGGCGGGGCGCGCGGTGACTGGACGACGGCCTCCCAGCCCTCGAGAGTGGCTGGCGCTGCTCGCGATCCTGGCGGCGGGCGGCCTGCTGCGTGGGCTCCACCCCGGATCCGACCTCCCCATGGAGGTCGACAACTCCGCGGCGCCCCTCCTCGACGCCTACTGGTACCTCGAGGCGGCGGCCTCCCCGGCCGAAGGGGTCGAGCTCGATCCCGCCGGCGCCTACGACGTGCCGGTGTGGACGTCGGTCGCGCGCACCTGGCTGGCGCTCCTGGGACCGTCCCACGCCGCCGCCGCCCTCCTGTCCGCCGCCGTGGGGCTGCTGTCGATCGCATTGTCCTGGCGGATCCTGCGCGCCGGGCTGGGGCCCCGCCCGGCCCGGGTGGGCGCGGCCACCCTGGCGGCGCTGTACCCCACGGCGGGCCTGGAGCGGGTGCCGCTCATCTATGGCCCCGTGACGCTGGCCCTGTTGGTGGCCGCCGCCGTGTGGCTGCGCGGCGGCACCCGCCCGCCGAAGGAGCGCCTCCTGCACGAGGCCGCCGCCTGGGCCCTGGTGCTCGGCGCGGTCGTCGCGGTGCGGCCGCCGGCGATCGCCCTGGCGGGGGGGCTCCTGGCCGGCCACGCCGTCCGCTCACCGCGCCTGCGCCTGCCGCTCCTGGTCCTGATGGCTGCCGGGCTCGCAGCGGCGACGGCGATCACGGTCTCGCCGGAGCTTCAGCACCACACGATCTCCTCCCTGAGGGAGCGGGGAGGGTTCTTCGCGGCGCAGGCGGGCCGCCTGGAGCGCTACCTCGCCGGCAGCCCCTCGCCCTTGATCCTGCTCAGCCGCCTCCTCGCCTGGGGGATCGATCCCAGCACGGCGCTGGGCGGCCGCGAGACTCGGTTCCAGTGGGGCTCGGGCTACTTCGCCCTGGCGCCCTGGGCGGTGGGGGTGGCGGCGCTCGGCGCCGCCTGCGCGCTGGCCGACCTCCCCCGACAGGGACGCGCGCGACGCGAGACGATCGTGCTGCTGGGGGGCTGGGGGGCGACCTTCCTCCTCGGCAGCGCGCTGGTGACCTATCGGCCGCTGCGGTACTTCGCGCTCCTCGGTCCTCCCCTGGCCGCCTTCGTCGCCTACGCGGTCCTCCGGGTGGCCGAGGGGCCGCCCGGGAGCCGGGAGCCGTCCCCCGGCTCGTCAAGCTCCCCCTTGTCGCGCCTCCGTCCGCTGTCCCTGTTCGCCGCCGCGGCTTGCGGTGCGGTGCTGTGGGCCCACCTCCGCGGCCTGGTGGGGGGACAGATCAACTCGCACCGGCTCCTCATGGCCGGCCTGGAGGGCGCTGCCCTGGGCGGCCTGGGCTACGTGGTGTGGCGCGCGGCCGCTCCCGCCGCGCTCCCGCGCCGACGCCGGGCCGCCCTGGCGGTCGCCCTGGCGGCCGCCGCCGTCTTGCCGGGGGCCGGCCGCAGCGCGCGCCGCCTGGTGTGGGACCCGCAGTGGAGCACGCGCGACGGCGTCCGCGCGGTGCGGCAGATCCTCTCTCCCCAGGCTCGGCTGGTGGGACCCTACGCCTCCTTGCTGTCCCTCGGGAGCGGCAGGCAGCGTGCGCGGGCCGCCTG
>JAWLGW010001062.1:0-2940 GCA_041690735.1 Planctomycetota bacterium | reverse complement strand
CCCCGTTCGGCGCCAGCCGCTCGCGCAGGACCGTGAGGATCCTGTCCTGCACGGGGCGCGGCACCCAGCTGTAGACCCCGTGCACGACCGCGTAGTCGAACGCGCCGAGCTCCGCGTCTACCTGCTGCAGGTCGGCGTGGCGCAGCTCGACGTTGGTGAGCCCCAGGGCCGCGATCGTCTCCCGCCCCTCGGCCACCTGCTCGCGCGACAGGTCGATCCCCACGAAGGTCGCCTCGGGCAGCGTCAGGGCCAGCGGGATCAGGTTGCCACCGGCCGCGCAGCCGAGCTCCAGCACCCGGCACCGCTCGAGCGGCATCGCCTCCACTCCGCACAGCCGCGCGATCACGTGCAGCCGCCCGGGGTGGGTCTGGCTGAAGGGCCGGCTCTGGTAGGGGACCTCGTCGTAGCTGGTGCGGGGGGGCTCGCTCATGGAAGCAAGGGTACACCGACCGGCGCCGCCCGCTGCGTTGGGTGAACCCGGCACCCCCGTCCCGCTGACACGGATCGGGGACCCCGGCCGGAGTCGCTAAGTCATGCGCGGGAAACACCTTCCCTGGGCGACGCGGGTGGCGCGCCGCGTGCGCAGGACCGCTCGAGCGCGCGCCGCGTCGCCGGCCGCGCCTCAGGAAGGACTCGCCTCGTGAACGCGCTCCAGACCCTCCAGCCGAGAGCCCTCCACCCGCTCGCCTGCGCCGCCGTGCTCCTGTTGGCGCAGACTGCGGCGGCGCAGCCGGCGTCCGAGTGGCCGGGGCGCTACACGCTGAGCGGGGAGCGGGACGGGGAGCCGGTGCGCGCCGAGCTGCGGATCGCCTCCGGAGAGGACGGCCGCCTGCGGCTGACCCGGGTTAGCCAACCCGATGCCCGCGCCGTGTGGACCGCCGTCGCCGCTGCGGGGCCCGACGGCCTGGAGGCGGTGTACACGGTGGGGCGAGGTGAGGGACTCGTCCACGCGCTGGCCCGGCTGGGAGGCGTCGGCCCCGCTCCCCACCGCTTCGTGGCCCGCTACGCGCTCCAGGACGGCGCGATCACCGAGACCGTCACCAACACCACCCGCCTCGGCGACGAGCAGTGGAGCACGCTGCGCGCTTCGGGGCCGCGCCGGGCGGCGCTCACGATCGAGCAGGTGGTGGCCGCGCTGGACGCTCGGGCGCGGCAGCGGCCGCTCGGCCGCCTGGGCGCCCAGTGGCACGTGCTGCGGTTCGCCCACTGGCAGCTCGCCGCCGCCGACGACGGACGCCTGGCGTCGACGCGGGCCGAGAACCCCTACGACCCGCGGCAGCCGCACGTCCTGCGGCTGCCCCTGGGGCGCTTCGGGGACCTCGCCCAGCTGTACGACCGCCTGGAGCGCGACGTGTTCCCGGCGCTGCTGCGGGCCCCGCAGACCCGCTGGTCCTACGAGGCCTCCTCGTACCACGCGGTGGCCACCGCCCACCTCGACCGGGTGGAGCTCAGCGAGGCCGAGGGCGAGGCCGCGCGGGTGCGGGCTCGGTGGGGCGCCCGCCTCCCCGCGGATCCGGCCGCCTGGCCGGCGCTGCGGGAGCGCTACCTCGCCATGCGGAGCAACGCCTGCCCGACGGTGTGCCTGGCCCAGATGGAGGCGGTGATCGCCCGGGGGACGCTGCTCGGCCTGCACCACCCCGACCTGGTGGCGGCGGTGCAGGGCCGCCTCCCCACGCTGCTCGGCTGCGTCCGCCAGACCTTCACCGGCACGCTCACGCACAACTACGACATGCGCGGCTACGCCCGGTTCGGCCGGTGGGCCTTCGTGGGGCGGCCCCTGTACTTCCGCGCCATGGACAAGCGGCTGTGCCGCGTGCGCGGCGCGGACGCCGAGTCTTGCCTGGACGCGCCGCCCTACCAGGGCGAGAACCTGGTCCTGACCCGGATCAGCGACGCGGCGGTGGCCGACTTCGCGCGCATGGGCGGCTTCGGGACGGTCGACAACCTGCCCAACTTCCCGGCGCCGGGCGACACGATCGGGGACGAGATCGCCAAGCTGAGCGGCGTCAGCCGGGTGATCGCCGCCTACTGGCAGCACCGGCGCGCCGGGCGAGACGCGGTGGCCGAGGCGCTGCTCCGGCGCCCCTTCTTCGAGCAGACCGACACCAGCGTGGGCGGCAGCCTGGGCCACTGGGTCCGCAAGCTGTACGGGATCAACTCCCGCACCCCCTACAAGCTGTTCGCCTACGACTACGGGTTCGCCGCCCGCTACTACGTGCGGGTGCGGCGGGCGACCGAGGGCTTCCCGTCCTGGCGCGAGGCGGGCGCCGCCATCGAGCGGTAGCCCGGCAGCCGTCGCCGCCCGACCTCCACCCTGCGCACCGGCGAGGCGGCCAGCGGGCGCAGCAGCGGGGCTGCGCGCCAGGGCATCGCACGGCCGCGCTACACTGCCCCGACCAAGGAGGTCCGCATGGTTCAGGTGGGGCAGCAGGCGCCCAGCTTTCAGACGATCGATCAGGACGGGCGCGAGGTGAAGCTCGAGGACTACCGCGGCAAGCGGGTGGTCCTGTGGTTCTATCCCAAGGCCGACACCCCCGGGTGAACGGCAGAGGGTCGCGGGTTCCGCGACCTCCACGACCAGTACACCGCCAAGGGCGCGCAGATCCTGGGCGCGTCGTACGACACCCCCGCGGACAACAAGGCGTTCCAGGAGAAGTACGACTTCCCCTTCCCGCTCCTGTGCGACCAGGACAAGAGCATCGCCAAGGCCTTCGGCGCCCATGACGAGGGGCACCCCGACTACCCCAACCGCAACACCTACCTGATCGGGCCCGACGGCCAGGTGGAGCAGGCGCTCGAGGGCGTCGACGCGCGGACGCACCCCCAGACGCTGCTGGAGGCGCTCGGGTAGCGCGGGCGCTGCTGGTTCGGGGGGGCGCCCTGCCGCGCGAGGTCTTGGTCACTCGCGCTCGCGCTCGGGGTCGTGGTCGTGGTCGTGGT
>JAWLGW010001061.1:0-2942 GCA_041690735.1 Planctomycetota bacterium | reverse complement strand
CCCTCGTGAAGACGGCCTGACCGCGTGCAGCAGAAGTTCGACATCGTGAAGCGCGCCGACCACAGCCCGGTCGCCACCGTCGAGGTGGACCGCAACCTCGCGGGCAAGCTGCTGACGCACGTGTCGGCGAGCTCCGGGCAGGAGGCCTGGGGGCCGGTGCTCGAGCACCTGCTCGCCGAGGTGCAGGCCGAGGCCGAGGACCCCGAGCGGGCGCTGCGCGAGGCGCTGGGGGCGGTCCACCAGCACATTCCGGCGCTGCAGCTGGCTGGAGGGGCGGCGCCCTCCCGCGTCGACGAGGCGAAGGGGGCGCTCACGCGCGAGGCGCTGCTGGCCACCTTGACCGGGTCCGCCGCCGAGACGGAGGCGCTGGCGGAGCCGTCCGTGCGGCGGCTGTTGGGCGCGATCAGCGGCGTCGAGGCGGAGGAGCTCACCGGCTTCGTCGACGCGCTGGTGGGGGAGCTGCCGAGCGCTCCCCCCGTGCCGCCGCGCACGGCCCACCGCTGGGCGGTGCAGCTGTTGACGCAGCAGGACCCGGTCCTGGACCTCGACCTGCTGCGTCGCCTGGGGAGCGCGCTGTGCGACGCGCTGGAGCGGGCGGGCCGCGAGCGGACCGGCGGCCTCGTGAGCCTGCTCGAGGGGGGCGCGTGGTGAGCGCGCCGGTGGAGGGCCGCCCGTGAGGATTCGCGTCAAGCGGGTGATCGTCCAGGCCGCCGTGCAGGCGGTGTCGGCGGTGCGTCGCCACCCCGCGGTCGGGGCGGTCGCGCCCGCGACGCCGGCGGTCGGCGGCGCGATCGTGGTCCAGGGCCGCCACTTCGGCGCGGACCCCGGCGCGGTCCGGCTGTATGTCTATCCGGGCGGGCAGGTGCCGGCGGAGGGGCGGCGCCTCGGGACCTACGAGGTGCGGCCGACGTCGGTGACCGACGAGCGGATCGAGGCGACGCTGCCTGCCCACCTTCGTCCGGGACGGGTCGACGTCTACGTGCGCGTGGGGCCCCAGGACGGGCAGGGCCAGTGGAGCCCGGGCTATCCCGTGGAGCTCGCCCCGGCCGGTGGGCCCGAGCTGGTCGTGGCCGGGCAGGGCGGGGTGGCGCGCGCCAGCGCGATCGGTCCGCGGGGCGGCGGTGAGCAGGCGCCGCCGGCCGGCTTCGCCCAGACCCTGACCGCGAGCTCGGGCTTCGCCCTGCCGCGGGGACTGCAGGCGGCCTTCGCGCCAGTGCTCGGCGCCGACCTCGCCGACGTGAGGGTCCACACGGACCCCGCGGCCAACCGGGCCGCGGCCATGATCGACGCTCACGCCTTCACCCTGGGGCGCGCGCTGTACTTCGGCGCCGGCGAGTGGGACCCCGGCAGCCGCTCGGGTCAGGCGCTGATCGCCCACGAGCTGGTGCACGCGGTGCAGGCGCGCGGTGAGCGGGGCGCGGCCTTGGCGTCCTCGAGCCGCCTGCGGATCGGCGACGCGGCCGACCGCCACGAGCGGGCCGCCGAGGCGGTCGAGGCGCGGGTCCTGGCGGGCCTGGCGCCGGTCGGCGCGCTGCCGCTGGCCGGAGGCGCGGAGGCGGGCGTCGTCCACCGTGCCGCCAAGGGCGGTCTGCTCGGCCGCCTGTTCGGGCGCAAGGAGGAGCCGGCGCCGCTCCCCAGCGACCCCCACCAGCGCCACCAGATGATCCTGGCTCGCGAGCGGGAGGCCTCGCAGGCTCATGCCTGGCGCGTGCCGCCGCCGGCCCATCCAGGCGAGACGATCGAGCTCGACGTGGGCGAGATCTACTCGCGCCAGATGGCGGTGGAGGGCACGCTCGACGCCAAGGGCCGCTTCGTCGTCGCCGGCAAGTACGACGAGACCAACGACTGGCAGGGCGAGGGGCCCAGCGTCCCGGAGGTGTACTGGGTCGACTGGGTCGATGGGAAGGAGCCGTTCTGGGCGGTGGGCGAGGGGAACCACCGGCTGACCGACGCGTACGCCCGCGGCCTGCGCCGGGTCAAGGCCAAGGTCCGCTTCGCCGACCCGGAGGCGCGCAAGCACGCCCTGTTCTCGACCCGCGACTATTGCCCCTTCGAGAAGACCCAGCTGTGGGTGCGGAGCTTCGAGGGCGAGGAGTACATCGGCTCGCTCGGGCAGCACTACACCGTGCACCGCAAGGCCGTGGCGGCGCCCCGCCGCTCTGCGCCGCGCCTGGCGCCTGCGAGCGCCGCGGGCACGATCCGGCGCAGCGCGCGGGGGGCGGCGCGCCCCGCTCCGGCGGCGGCGCCTGCCGGGGGGCGCGCGCGGACGAGCGCGACGCCCGCGGCCTTCAGCGGCCAGCTCTACCGTAAGGCGTCGGGCGGCGGCATGCTCCGCCGCAGCTTCCTCGGCCGCCTGTTCGGCGGCGGCGGGGATGAGGGCGGCGTCGCCGGCGGCACGCCCGGGCCGGGCAAGCTCGAGATCGATCGGCTGGACGTGGTGTGGCCGGAGGCCGCCGCCCGCGGCGGCGGCCCGGGGCTGGCCCTGGCGCGGCAGGCCCGCGGCTCGGGGGCGGCGGCTGGCGAGGTCCCGGCCGGGTTCGGCGAGGTCGTCGCCGCCAGCGCCGGCCAGTCGCTGCCCCAGGACCTGCAGGCGCAGATGGAGTCGCTGCTGGGCGTCGACCTGACGAACGTGCGGGTCCACGCCGACCCCGCGGCCGCGCTGGCCGCCGAGATGGTGGGGGCGCACGCCTTCACCCTCGACGGGGAGGTGTTCTTCAACGCCGGCAAGTACACGCCGCATGACGCCAGGGGCAAGGCGCTGATCGCCCACGAGCTGACGCACGTCGCGCAGCAGCAGGGCGGCGCGCCCAGCTTGGAGGCGGGGCGCGACGGGGTGCTCCGCAAGGCGGGCGGCGTCCAGGCCGAGGCGTTCGCGGCTGGGATCGAAGCTCGCGCCACGATCGTGGCCGGCCACGACCGGCTGGAGCGGCAGGCGGAGGCGC
>JAWLGW010001060.1:0-2945 GCA_041690735.1 Planctomycetota bacterium | reverse complement strand
AAAGCCTTCGGGCACGGGCACGGGCACGGGCACGGGCACGGACGAAGAGTGCCGGATCCTCAGGTTTCGAGCAGCGTTCGCCTGACGAGCCGCTTGCTGATTGCTGTTCTCGCTCCGTACACGACGACGCCCCGGGCATGGCCCGGGGCGTCTTCGCTGCGCGGCGGTCGGCTCAGTGGCTGACGAACATCTCGCAGCTGGACAGGGCCTGGCCGTCGATGCTCCGCCAGTCCTTGACGCCGCCGGTGAAGCCGCCGATCACCAGGATCCGCCCGTCCGCCAGCTTCTCGACCGTGTGGCCGTTGCGGAGGTTGTTGAGGCGGTAGCGGGTGCTGCTCATCTGCTTGGCGTCGGCGTCGAACACCTCCACCCAGCCGGTCTCACCGTAGCCCGCGTGGCCGCCAATGATCAGGGCGCTGCTGCGGTCGAAGGCGATCTGGGCGTGAGCCCGGGGCGTCTGCAGCGAGCCGGCGGTGGTCCAGGCGTTGGCGGCGGGGTCGAAGACCTCGCAGGGGCTCACCGCGCCGGTGGTGAGGTCGCGGCCGCCGGCGATGAACACCTCGTCACCGGGGAGGGCCACCGCGGCGTGGTCGAGGCGCGGGGCGTTGAGGTCACCGGTGCGCTCGTTCTGCTTGGTGTTCGCCAGCTCGGCGCCGGTGTTCATGCGGAGCTTGGGCTTGATCAGGCCGAACAGCCCGCCGCCCGTGTAGTGGGCGCCGCCCGTGAACAGGACCGCCTGGCCGCCGGCGAGCGCGGTGGCGGTGTGGTTCATGCGGGGGTCCTTCATCTTGAACCGCTTGAAGAAGCTGCCCAGCTTCTTGAACTCCTTCTTCATGGGGTCGTACAGCTCGACCGGGGCCTGGGTCTTGTGCGACTTCCAGAAGGAGTCGTTGTAGCCGCCGGCGATCAGCACGGTGCCGTCGTCGAGGAGGGTGGCGGTGTGCGAGTGGCGGGGATACTTCATGTCCCCGACCCGGCTGAAGGAGTTGTCGAGGGGGCTGAAGATGAAGGCGCTCTCGAGGGTGTCGAGCTTCTCCTTGCCCAGGCCGAAGAAGCCGCGCCGCTCGACGCCCTGGCCGCCGCAGATCAGGACCGTGCCGTCCTTGAGCTTGGTGGCGGTCGCCATGAAGGTGCGGACCTTGACCTTGCCGCGCTTCATGTAACCCTTGTCACCGGACAGGTCGGAGACCCGCGTGAAGCTGCCGGTGAGCGGGTCGAACAGCTCGGCCTCGACGACCAGGTCGCCCTGGGTGCCGCCGGCGATGCCGCCCACGATCAGGATCCGGCCGTCGTCGAGGGTGACCGAGCAGTGGGAGCCGCGGGCCTCGTTGAGGCTGCTGGTCGCGTGGAAGGTCGGCTTGAGGGTGCCGTCGATGTCGAGGGCCTCCGCCGCCGGACGGGCGAAGTCGGCCGCGTCGCCCTTGAGGCTGGCGGTGGCCGCGAGGTTGATCCCCGAGGCCGCGCCGGAGGCGGTGTTCCCGGCCGCGAACGTGTCGCTGACGTAGAGCTTGGGGTCGTCGCCGAGGGCGATCTCGACCTCGTCGCTGTCGACGCCGAGCTGCAGCGTCGCGCCCGCGCCGAACGAGTCGCCGGTCACCTGCAGCTCGAACTCGGTGGTCGGGGTCGCGCCCGCCGGCAGCGCCTCGAGCGCGTCCGCGAAGGTGCAGATCACCTTGTCGCCGCGGCTGACGGTGTTGTCGCCGTCGGCGTCGTCGAAGCGGACGGAGGTGAGCTCCGGCCCAGGCGGGAGGGTGCCCGGGGTGCCGGTGCCGGGGACGCCCGGCGTCGTGGTGCTGGTGGTCGGGGCCACGCCGCTGGTGCTGGGGGCGACCGTGCTGGCGCTGTCGCTGCCGCCGCGCCCGCCGCAGCCCGCCACGGTCATGGCGCCCAGGAAGGTCAGATAGAGACCGATCCGCTTAGCCGAGAAACCCATTGCTCCGCTCCCTTGTTTTGTGGCGCCCTTCGCTGCGCCGTTGATGGGTCCTGAGCACGGCCTGGGCCAACACGCCTACAGACTGCTTCCACTGGACTTACCGCGACCGTGACCGCCATGAGCCTTTCGTGGAACGTAGTGGGACCCAAATTCGTTCTCGGTGCGTGCCGGCGGCGGACAAGCCGAGTGACACGAAACCGGGCTCGTCTCTTCGTCTCGCGTGGGGGCGGTGCCGCGGCGCCCGCCTTCCGCTATCGTGACCGGGTGAGCTCACCGGGCGCCGACGTCGCCGGCAAGTCCTTCGGCCCCTACACCCTCGTGCGGGAGATCGCCCGCGGCGGGCAGGGGGTGGTCCTCGAGGCGCGCGCGCCCACCGGCGAGCGGGTCGCCATCAAGATGGTGTCCTCGGCGTCGCCGCGCGCGCTGCGCAACTTCGAGAAGGAGGCGCGGATCCTGCGCTCCCTCGCGCACCCCAACCTGCTCCGTGTCCGCGACCACGGTCGGCACAACGGGGTCCCGTTCATCGTGATGGAGTACGTCGACGGAGAGGACCTCGAGGCGTACGTGGAGCGGGCGGGCCTCCCCTCCGCCGACTGGATCGCCGAGACCCTGGCCCGGGTCGGCGACGCCCTCGCCTACTGCCACGCTCAGGGCGTGGTCCACCGCGACCTCAAGCCGCCCAACATCCTGATCGAGCGCGGCACCGGGCGGCCGGTCCTGGTGGACTTCGGGCTCGTCAAGCGTGACCCCGAGCAGATGACCCTGGGCTCGCTGGGGGGCACGGTGGCCACCAAGACCCACGAGCTCAAGGGGACGCCCGCCTACATGGCGCCCGAGCAGGCCAACAAGACGCGGTTCGGGGAGGTCTCTCCGCGCACCGACGTGTACGCCCTGGGCGCCACCCTGTACTTCCTCCTCACGGGCTCGCCCCCCTTCGCCGGCGACAGCCTGGTGACCCTCATGGTGAAGGTCCTGGGGGAGGAGCCGCAGGACCCCCGCCGCTCGCAGCCGG
>JAWLGW010001059.1:0-2953 GCA_041690735.1 Planctomycetota bacterium | reverse complement strand
TCCCTACTCTTCGGTCAGGCGGGGGAGCGGCTTGAGGTGAGACGGAGGGCTGCGTTCTCTGGCTTGGTGCCCGCGCCCGGGCCCTCCGCTCAGGCGACGCTGGCCACGTTCTCCTCCAGCCAGCGGCTGATGTCCGCGCTCTCGTACATCGGCTTGCCGTCGACGAACAGGCAGGGGACCTGCCGCTTGCCGCCGCGGTCGATCAGCTCCGCGTTGGCGTCGGGCTCGCGCGTGGTGTCGCGCAGCTTGATCCCCTCCTCGATCCCCAGCTCGCGGACCTTGCTCAAGACCCGCACGCAGAAGGGGCAGGAGTCGAACTTGAACAGCTCCAGCTCGGCCGTGCGGCCGTCCTTCAACTTGACCATGGCGCCCTCCAGGCTCTCGTCGGCGTCCGAGACGCGAAGATACGTGACCGGCGCAGGAACGGGGCGCCCGTCCGGTCGAGGGAGGGGGAGCGGGTGGCCGTTGGAGCGCGGCCGCGGACGCGTTATGACGGAGGCTGCACGAGGTTGGTGTGGCCCGGATCGCCCTCGCCGAAGACAACGAGCACCTGCGCAAGCTGCTGACCACCCTGCTGGGGCTCAAGGGTCACGAGGTGGTGGCGTTCGACAACGGTCAGGACGCGCTCGACGCCGTCCTCTCCGCCTCGCCCGCCTTCGAGCTGGTCCTGTCGGACGTCAACATGCCGCGCCTCGACGGGCTCGAGCTGTGCCGCGGGCTGCGGGAGCGGTTCAGCAAGGATCAGCTGCCGGTGATCCTGCTGTCGGTCCTGGGGAGCGAGGACGACATCCTCAACGGGTTCGACGCCGGCGCGAGCGACTACCTGGTCAAGCCGTTCTCGACCAAGGTGGTGCAGGCCAAGATCGGCCTCTACCTGCAGCGGCGCGCCGGGTCCTCGACCCGCGCGGGCGGGCCGCGGCCCGAGCCCCTGCTCGAGGACCCCCGCGCCTTCCCGGCGGCCTACGACAAGTACGAGCTCCTCGAGCGCCTGGGCGACGGCTCGTACGGGATCGTGTACCGCGCCCGGCGGCTGGTGGACGGCCTGCCGATCGCGCTCAAGCTGCTGTCGCGGGAGGTGAGCGAGGACCGGGAGAAGCTGGCCCGCTACTTCCGCGAGATCGCCGTCCTGTCTGCCCTCGACCACCCGAACGTGGTCCGCTGCGTGGACTCGGGCTTCGAGCGGGCCCGCTACTTCCTCGCCATGGAGCTGGTCGAAGGCGAGAGCGCCCTGGCCCAGCTGCGGCGCACGGGGCCGCTGCCCTCGAGCCGGGTGGCCCGGGTGGGCGCCGACCTCACCAGCGCCCTCGCCCGGCTGGTGCGCGAGGACCTGATCCACCGCGACATCAAGCCGGCGAACGTGATCCTGCGCCGGGACGGCTCCGCCGTGCTGATCGACTTCGGCCTCGCCAAGGGGCGCCGCGAGGACGGGCTCACCCAGGCCGACGAGTTCCTGGGGACCGCCGAGTACATCGCCCCCGAGGTGATCTCGGGCGAGCGGGAGTCGGTGCGCAGCGACATGTTCTCGCTGGGCGTCACCCTGTACGAGCTGGCTACCGACGTGGCGCCGTTCCACGCCCGGACGACCTACGACGTGCTGATGCGGATCGCCTCGGGCGAGCCCGCCACTCCGGCCGCGGTCGTGCGCCCCGGCGTGTCACCCCAGCTCTCGGCGTTGATCGCCGCCCTCATGGACCCCAACCCCGACCGCCGCCTGAGCGACCCGGAGCTGGCTTCGCGGCGTCTGGCGGGATTAGCGGTTAGCAGTTAGCGGCTAGCTGTTGGCGAGGGCTTCTTCCCCGCTAACAGCTAACAGCTAACAGCTAACAGCTACTTCAGGTAGCTCGCCAGGACGCGCTCCAGGCCCGCCACGTCGGGGAAGCGCTCGCGCGGGTGCTTGGCCAGGGCGCGCATGATCCCGTCCGCCACCGGGCGCGGCACGTCGGGCCGCAGCTCCTGCAAGGGGGTGGGGGGGCCCTCGGCGTGCAGCTCCCAGAAGCCGCGGGGGGTCTTGGACGAGAAGGGCAGCTTGCCCGTGAGCAGCTTGTAGATCAGCACCGCGGCGGCGTACTGATCGCTCGCCTCTCCCGCCGGCTCCCCCCGCGCCTGCTCGGGCGAGACGTAGCGGGGGTCGAGCACCTCCCGGGCCAGCTCGGCGAAGCAGGGCGCGACGCCGAGGTCGACCACCTTGGCGGCCGAGCCGCGCCCCAGCAGGACCCGGGAGGGCTTGAGGTCGTGGTGCAGGACGCCTGCCCGGTGGGCGGCGCCGAGGCCGTTGAGCAGGCCGGCGCCGATCAGGCAGGCCCGTCGCAGGGGCAGCGGCGCCTCGCTGGTGATCACCTGGTTGAGGTTGGGCCCCCGCACCACCTCCCCGGCGTAGAACACCAGGCCCTCGGCTTCGCCGGCGTCGTACAGCTCGGCCACGTGGCGGCTCTTGAGCCGCTGCACCGCCTGCGCTGCCCGCAGCACCGCGTCCGCCGACCGGGGGCTGGTCAGCTCGGGGTGCAGCACCTTCACGATCGCCTCGCGGCCGTCCCCGCCGCCGCCCCGCCCGCCGAACACCCACACCAGCGGACCGGCGGCCAGCAGCCGCTCCAGCAGCCAGGCGTCGAGGACCCGCCCCTCCAGCTCGGCTGGGTCGTCGATGGCGGGGGCCGCGCTGCGCGTCGCCGCGGCGGCGGGGGGGCCGGCCAGGGGAGGGGTGGGGGCCCTCACGTCCGGAGCGGCCTGGGGGGCGGCGCTCGCCGACGGGGCCTGGGCCCGCAGCTTCGTCAGCCGCGCGCGCCGCTCCGGCAGGTCGGGCGGCGCCAGCGCCGGGTCGACGAACCGCTCCAGCACCGCCAGGGCGTCGTCGTGCCGACCGAGGCGCTCGAGGGACTCCGCGAACAGGAGGTTCGGCGCCACGTCCTCGGGCTCCTGCACCTCGGCGTAGGTCCCGTCCGCCAGGGCGTCGGCC
>JAWLGW010001058.1:0-2956 GCA_041690735.1 Planctomycetota bacterium | reverse complement strand
CGCCGATCTGCCGGCGCCGGCAGCGCCGCAGGGCGAGGGGCCCGCGCGGGAGGAGCCGGAGTCGGAGGACGAGTAGCGCCCTGACCAGGCCTGAACCGCGCTCGCGCTCGCGCTCGTGGTCGACCACGATCGACCACGACCACGACCACGAGCGCGAGCGCGAGTGACTGACCCAGCCAGCCGTGGCGAGGACCGACGAGAGACCTTACGCCGTCAGCTCCGGCAGCGCGCCGCGGGGCGGCATGCGGTGGGTCCCGAACACCCACTCGGGCTGCACCGTCGGCCGGGTCGCGCCCCGCAGCTCCGCCAGGGTGCCCGCGCAGGTGTGCAGGCGCAGCTGCCCGCCCGCCACGAAGGCGGTCACCCGCGTGTTGCCGTTGACCTTCCAGGTGACGCCGTCGAACACGAACCCGTCGGCGGGCACCACCCCCGCGCGGGCGGGGGTGGCGGCGGCGGCGCCCTCCTCGTCGTACACCCACAGGGCGACCTGCCCGCGGCAGCTGGGGTGGACCTCCAGCTCGCCGTAGCTGGGGTCGGTGATCCGCAGCGGCGGGTCGCAGGTGTGGCCCTCGTCGGGGTGCGCGTCGGCGTGCAGCGCCGGCCCGCGCAGCCCCGGCGCCTCCTGGGGCCCCTCCTCCTCGAAGGCGGTGACCTCGATCGTGTGGCGGGCCTCGGCGACGTGCGGGCCGGAGGTGAAGGTCGCGACCACCACGGCGACGCCAGGCTCGACCCCGACCAGGAAGGCCTGCTCCCCCCGCGGCCCCTCGCCCGCGGCCAGCGCGACCGCGGCGCCCTGCACGGTCCACTCGAAGGCGCCGGGGGTGTCGAGCGGGTCGGGGTGGGCGAACACCTCCAGCACCGCGTCGAGCTCGAGCTCCGCCGGCAGGGGGTCGGTGGCGGCCCGCGCTCGCGACAGGGTCACCTGCGGTGGTTCGCTGGGCGGAGCGGCAGGCTGCGGCGCCGCCCCGGCCAGGCCGGTCTCCGCGAAGGAAAGCTGGGCGGTGGTGTGGGGCGCGATCAGGTGGCGGATCCACCCCTCGGGGTCGGTCACCACCGGGCGGCGGGTGGCGTCGGGGAGGATCAGCTCCCCCGGCAGGTTCGCCAGCGGGCGGCCGCTGGCGTTGACCACCTGCACCTCCAGCAGCCCGCTGGCGTCCCCGGCGGGGCCCGCGAAGGCGAGGTCGGCCTGGACGTACTTCTTCTTCCGGTAGACGTCGCACCGCTTCCAGTCGCAGGGGGCGTCCGGATCGGGGTGGCAGCGCAGCTGAGGGGCGTCCGCCTCCTCGAACAGCAGCAGGTCTACCCGCTCGTCGCTGGTGCCCGTGTAGCGGCCGATGCGCACCCGGTCGAGGGGCCAGGCTCCGCCGCAGCCCAGCGGGTGGTGCACCAGCTGCAGGCGGGCCCGCAGCGAGGTCAGCGCGGGCGGATCGACCTGCAGCAGGTCCGCCAGCGCCTGGTCGTAGCAGGCGAGGAACGCCGCCCAGTCGTCGCCGCCGGGCGCGGTCGTGTCGGGGAGCGGCGCGCCGCCGCTGGCGGCGTGCTGGGCGCGGAACGCGCGCAGCGCCTCCTGGGAGCGCGGGCCGCTCACGTCGTCGACGGCCCCGGGGTCGCACGCCCAGCCCCGCTCGGCCGCGACCCACTGCAGGACCCGCTGCCAGTCGCGGACCCGTGCCCCTCGCGCGCAAGCGGCGGCGAAGGCCTCCCCGTCGCCCTGCAGGCAGGCGGTCACCGCCCGGGCGCGGCGGCGGGTCAGCTCGCCCTCGTCGTCGGCGGGGTGGTGGGCCGCGACCAGCAGGGTCAGCTCGGGCTCGCGCTCCACCGCGTCCAGCGCCGTGGCCAGGGCCCCCAGCAGGCTGAGCGGCCCCCCGTCGGGCGCCACCGGCAGCGGCACGGGGCTCTCCGGGTGAAAGGCCGCCGCCGCCGGCAGCTCGAGGAGCTGCACCGGTCGGCCGGCGCGCAGGCGGATCGTGTTGGTGCGGTCGCTCTGCAGGGCGATCTGCTGGCGGGCGGCGGTCTCGTGCAGGAACAGCTCGACCGCCCGGCGCGAGGTGCTCATGCGTGCACCCGCCCGCCGGATCGCTCGCGCAGGCGCTCGCGGGCGGCGTCGTTCATGAGCCGCCCGTAGACCTCGGTCCCCCACAGCATGTGCTCGACGAAGGACCGGATCGCGATCTCGAGCCCCAGGGCCACGTCGTCGCGGACCCGGGCGAGCTCCTCCTCCACCACCCACCGCCGCTGTCGGCCGTCCGCCCAGAACTCGGTGGCGGGCACGTGGATCATGCTGACCCACCGGCCCGTCTGCTGGGCCTCCAGCAGCAGGCGGTAGTAGGACTCGTTGCAGATGAAGCCGCCGGCGCTCGAGATCGGGTCGCGGCTGGCGAACTCCTCCACGTGGGTCAGCTTGCAGTTCTTGAGGGCCGACTGCGCCAGGGCCCACCCCCGCAGCGGCACCGTGGTGCGGAGCACCTCGGGCTCACCGGGGAAGATCGGCCCCTCGGCGTCGAGGGCGAAGCCGTCGTTGTCGACCAGGGGGGCGGCGGGGTCGAAGCCGCTGCCGTGGTTGCGGGCGAACAGCTCCATGCGCAGGTGCTGGACCTCCCCGTCCTTCTCGCGGGCCATGGCGCCCGACTCGCCCACGATCACCACCAGGTCGGCGTCGACGCGCTGGGCCTCGGCCAGGATCCCCGCGCTCCCCTTGACCGCGAACTCGGGGCGGTTCGTCGCCGGCACCTCGGCGGGGTGGCGCGAGCGGGCGGCGGGGCAGGTCCACACCACGTCCACCGCCGGCTGCTTGACGAGCTCGAGCTCCAGCTCGATCCAGGGCGGCACCTCGGTGCCCCACTCGATGTTGAAGGCCTGCACCCGCTGCACCGCCTCGGCGGCGCCGTTGGTGGCGGGGAACTCGGGGCGCTCCCGCAGGCGGAAGGGGACGAACCCGGTGAGCAGCACCGTGAGC
>JAWLGW010001057.1:0-2957 GCA_041690735.1 Planctomycetota bacterium | reverse complement strand
GGGCCGACGCCCGCCGCGAGCGCCGCTGGCGAGGCGGTGAGCACCCACACCCGGGCCCCGCGCTGCTCCACCAGGGCGCGCTGCGCGCCGCGCCCGGGCGGGTCCTCACGCGCCCACAGGTCGAGGCCCAGCGTCGGCAGGTGGAGGGCCAGGCTACGCACGTCAGGCCTCGATCTCCACGGCTTCTCCCAGGGTGGGGGCGCCGCGGGCGCGCTCGACCTCGATCCGCAGCCGGTCCCGGTCGGCGTCGGGGCAGGCCGCCCGCGTCACCCGCAGGCGGATCGGCGCGCCGGCGGCGGACGGCTTGCCGGGCGGGGCCTGCGTCACCAGGAGCCCCAGGCTCTCGCCGGCGCGGCAGGCCTGGCGCAGGCGCGCCCCCTGGGTCAGGTCCAGCTGCCGGACCCGACCCAGCCAGCCCACGGCTGCCGCCACGCCGCTGCAGCGCAGGGCGCGCTCGAGCACCTCGAACGCCTCGGGCACCGTGCGGGGGCGGACGCGGACCGAGTCCTGGGGCCAGCCTCTCGCCGGGAGGAGCCGATCGGCGACCGCGTCCACCACCAGCAGCGTGCCCCCGGCCTGCTGGCCCAGGTGGAGCGCCAGGGTCAGGGCGCCCTGCCCGCCGCGCTCGCTGACGACCTCCACCAGCCCCGTGGGCGGCAGCCCCCCGCCCAGCGCTGCGTCGAGGGCGGGCCACCCCGTCGCGCGAGGCTCGCCGCCGCCGTCGAGGAGCTGCCAGGAGACCAGAGGGATCGCGGTCACGGGGCACCTCGCACTGAGCGTCCTCCGAACGAAACCCTAACAATGTTCGGCGGCGGGATGAAGCCCCGCGCCTCTCGTCCTCACGGGAGGAAGGGAGAGCAAGAGTTAGGCCTAGAGCTGGGGAGCGCTGCGGGTCGGTATGGGTCGTGCGAGTCGGCTGGCAGCGCGGCAGCGCTCGAGGAGCAGATCGCGGTCCAGCCGCACTACGCCAACCTGATCCCGCTGGCCCGCCTCGGCAAGCGCGGTCGTCTGGACGAGGGGCTGGTGGTGAGCGGCTATCTGTGGGAGCACCGGGCGGACGCCGGCAATCCGGAGCAGGCCCGCCAGGCCGTCTCCGATTACCTGATCACCCTGGGGCGCGCAGCCGAGGAGGCCGAGCGACTGAACCGGCCCTGCGCTCGCGGGTAACAGGGGCTCCGAGGAGGAGCCGTGCGCCTGCCCCTGGTCCCCACGCGCCCGCGCGCCATCGCCTGCCTCCGAGGACGGCCGCCTCATGTCTGAGGCGACGGAGGAGCGGCGCCTCCGCCGGCTGCTGCGGGGCGTGGAGCGGGTGCTGGCGGTGGTGGGCATCCTGTTCCTCGTCTACCACGGCGCCTTCGACCTGTCGGAGGTGGTCTCCGACTCCATGGCGCCGGCCCTGGACGGCGAGGGGGACCGCCCCGGCAACGACCTGGTGCTGACCGAGCGGGTCTCCACCCTGTTCGGCCCGCCGCCGCGGTTCCGGATCCTCATGTTCCGCTCGGCCGAGGGCGACCTGATCGCCAAGCGGGTGGTCGGCTACCCCGGCGAGCGGCTGCAGGTCGTGGACGGGGCGCTCGAGGTCGACGGGCGCCTGCAGGGCGCCGCCGACGGCGCGCCGCCCGTCCGCTACCTGCGCGCCGGCCGCCTCCGTCCTCGCCCCGGAGCGCCGCTCCGGCACGAGGTGGGCGAGGAGGCGGTGTTCGTGCTGGGGGACAACCAGCGGGACTCGTGGGACAGCCGCTTCTTCGGGGACCTGCCCCGCGAGCGGTGGCGCGGCCGGGGGGTGGCCGTGGGGGGGCCGCCGGAGCGGTGGCAGTGGCTGTGGTGAGAGGAGGTGTGGCGTGAGTGAGCGCGAGGGAGTCGGGGGGGGCGGTCCGGTCGAGGACGAGGCGGGCGGGGCGGTGTGGGACCTCGCCAAGCTGTTCGGGATCGGGCTGACGAGCGGCGTGGTGACGCTGTTCGCCCTGGCGCCGCTCAGCATGTCCAGGTGCTGCCGAGGCGCCACGTCCTCGGAGCGCCTGGAGCGGGACCTGCGGCGGGAGTGCCTCGCGCGCAACCTCTCGCCCGAAGAGCTCCTCGCCGCGCGGGCGACGCGCGATGCCGTGACGACGATCCGCCGCGCCAGCGCGCTGGAGTGGACGCCGTGAGCGCCCGCTGGCCGAGGTCGCTCCTCGCGCCGGCTCCCTGGCACGCGCTGGCGCTGCTGGCGGTGCTGGGGGCGTCCGCCGGCAGCGCCCTGGGGATCGAGGCGCGATCGGACCACCACCGGAGGCACTCGCTGCTCTCGGTGCTGCTGCCGTACGCGCTCGCCGGAGGCTTCACCGGCGCCGGACCCGGTCTCCTGCTGGCAGCGCTGGCGCGGGCCCTGCGAACGACCCCGGACCTGCGCGCCGCGGGGATAGGAGCGATCGCCGGCGCCGCAGTCGTGCCTTGGGTGGCGGCCTTCGAGCGGCCGGTCACGGGGCGCCTCGACGTCGCCGACCTCGCGGGCGCCGTCAGCCTGGCGGTGCTGGCAGGGGCTGCCCTGGGCCTGGCGACCGCGCTGGTCCGTGACGCCTGGCGCGCCTGGCGCTGCCAGCACGTCGCTGACCGGTGGCGCGCGCGGCTGTGCCGCAGCGTGGGGCGCCGCCGGGTGCAGGTGCGTCCGGCGCGGCTGCGCGCGGCGCAGCCGTCCCCCTCCCCCGGCGGTCCCCGGACCCCGGACCTGGCGCGCGCCGCCACCCTCGCCCCGGGGCTGGCCTCGCTCGTCCTGCTGGCGGCGTTGGCGCTGGTGGGTGAGCGACAGCTCGCCGGTCTGGCGGAGCAGGTGGCGCCCTTCCCCGTCGGTCGGCTCCACGCCCGGCTGATGGTGGTCGGGAGCCTGGGAGGGGCGTCGCTGCTCGCCTGCGTGCTGCTCACCACCCGCGGCGCACCGGCGCCCCGCCTCGGTCGGCGGGCCCGGGTGGCGGGCGTGCTGG
>JAWLGW010001056.1:0-2958 GCA_041690735.1 Planctomycetota bacterium | reverse complement strand
GGGGCGTGGGCAAGGTCGTCGAGGTCTACCCCGAGGCCGGCGAGTTCGTGATCGACTTCGCCCGCAACCGCGGGGCGCGCATGGAGGCGGGCATGGCCATGTCCGCCCTCGAGCGCCGCACCGCCGACGACCTCGACGTCATGCTGTGGACCGACAAGGACCGGGTGCGCCAGCTGGCCGACGCCGAGCCGCTGCGCCTGCTCAAGGCGGCGCTGGCGTCGTCGGGCGGCAAGCTCCAGTCGCGCGACCTCAAGGCGAAGCTCGCCGACGTCCTCGACAAGACCGCCTGGTCGAAGTTCTGGACCAAGGCCCGCAAGCAGGCCAAGGAGGACCCCACCATCGAGGTGGGCGCGGCGCCCCGCTCGGTGATCTCGATCCGCGACGAGCCGCTGTCCCGTGACGAGGAGCTGGAGCACGCGATCCGCCGCATCCACTCCTTCAAGGACCGGCTGACCATCGCCCGCCGGGAGCTGCTGGCCGAGAAGAAGGACGAGACGCCCGAGGAGCTGCCGCCCTGGCTGGCCGCCGCCCTGGAGCTGCTCGGCAAGAACCACGGCAAGAAGGGCAGCCCTCAGCAGCGCGCGGCGGCCCTGGAGCTGGCCCTGTTCAAGCTGGAGGTCGCCGACAAGTGGCCCAAGGCCGTGACCGACCTGGAGGCGGTCGACCCCGAGACCGGTGAGCCCCTCCCGCCCCACGAGGTCGGCGCGGTGCGCGCGGCCCTCGAGGGCCTCGCGGGTGAGGCGCTGCCCTCCGTGCTGCAGCACGTCCTGGTGGCGGAGTACCGCCGTCAGGCCGTGAAGCTCGCCGCCAAGGCGTTCGGCGAGGAGGCCGCCCCCACCCTGACCGCGGTGCTGCTCGACCCCTCCCCCCAGACCTGGGACACGGCGGTGGCCGAGCTCGACGCCATGGAGCGGCAGGACCTCGTCAGCGCCACCGTCGAGCAGATCCTCATCAAGCCGCACGACTACCCCGAGGCCCTGGCCGCCCTGGCCCGGGCCCGCCTCTCCAGCGGCAACGGCTCGATCGCCCCCGAGCGCAGCGACGCCGAGCTGCTGGTCAAGGCCCTGCAGGTGTTCGACCAGATCAACCTGCAGTTCAAGAGCACCCAGGACCGCAAGCGCAAGACCGAGCTCAAGCCGACGGTGGAGGCCCTGCGCGGCCTGTTCGGCGAGAAGAACCAGCGGGTGTTCGGCACGGTGATCGCCGAGGGCACCGAGGGCGACGTGCGGCGGATCCTGCAGCTGGTGCGCCAGAGCCCGACGTTGACGCCCACGATCAAGCGGGCGGCCGAGAAGTTCGTGGCGCTCCGCTTCCCCGAGCTGCTGTCGACCGTCGCCACCACCCGGCGGCCGGAGGCGCAGGTCGAGTCGGTCCTGTACAGCACCGCCGAGGGCGCCCGGCGCCGGGAGCGCGAGCTCCAGGAGATCATGGACGTCAAGATGCCCGAGATCACCGTCGAGATCGGCAAGGCCCTCGAGTTCGGCGACATCTCCGAGAACGCCGAGCTCGACGCCGCCCGCGAGAAGCAGCAGCGGCTGGCGGAGCAGGCCAAGCGGATCCAGGAGGACCTCGAGAAGGTGCAGCTGATCGACCTCGACGCGGTCGAGACCGACGAGGTCCGCATCGGCACCCGAGTGGTCGTCGAGAACAAGGGCAGCGGCGAGGAGGAGACCTACTCGATCCTCGGCCCCTGGGACCTCGACGACGAGGACGGCTCGATCATCAGCTACATGTCGGCGCTGGCCCAGGGCCTCCTCGGCAGCAAGGTCGGCGACGTCAAGACCGTCTCGCTGCCTAGCGGCGCCACGGCCGAGTACACGGTCAAGGGCATCGAGCGGGTGGTCCTGCAGGAGACGTAGGAGCTCCCGAGCGACCACCGACCGAGGCCGCGGCCGCGCTTGAGCGCCGCGGCCTCGCCATGTACGGGGGAAGCATGAGCAGCGATGACGAGGAGGACTCGGAGCCGACGCGTCACGAGGTCGAGGCGGTGGGCCGGCTGCACCGGGTCGCCCGGTGGCCCGGGGCGCCCGCCGCGCGCCCCCTGCTGGCCCTGCACGGCTTCACCGGAGCGGGAGCCGACTTCGCTCCGCTGGCCGCGGCCCTCGGTGCGCGCGGCGCCGGCTCGCTGTGGGCGCCGACCCTCCTGGGCCACGGCGAGGAGGCGCTCACCGATCCCGCTCCGTATGCCTTCGAGGCGCAGGCGACGGCGGTGACCTCCCTGCGCGCGGCCCTGGGCCTGGAGCGGCCGGTGCTGCTCGGCTACTCCTTCGGCGGCCGGCTGGCCCTGGCGGCCCTCACCGCCGGCGCCGAGGACTTCGCGGCAGCGGTGCTGGTGGGCGCCACCCCGGGCCTGCAGGAGCCTGGCGAGCGCGCGGCGCGGGCGGCGGAGGACGAGCGGCGCGCGGCGCGCATCGAGGCCCTGGGGGTGAGGGCCTTCCTGGCCGAGTGGGCGGCTCACCCGCTGATCGCGACCCAGCGGCGGATCGCCCCCGCGCACCGGGCCCGCATGGCGCGGGAGCGCGCACGCCACACGCCGCACGGCCTGGCCCACGCCCTGCGCGAGGCGGGCACCGGGCGCATGGAGCCCCTGTGGGACCGCCTGGGCGAGGTGCGCTGCCCGGTGCTGCTGGTCACCGGCGCCGAGGACGCCAAGTTCACCGCGATCGCCGCCGCCATGGCCCGCCGCCTGCCGCGAGCCGAGCGCGCCGTCGTGCCGGGCGCCGGCCACTGCGCCCACCTCGAGCGGCCGGAGGCGACCGCGGCGGCGATGGCCGACTTCTTGAAGCGACATGGAGGCGCCGCATGAGCGACGTGCGGATCGAGCGGGCTGGAGCCGTAACGACCGTGATCCTGGACCGTCCCGCGGTCCGCAACGCCGTCGACCGCGCCACCGCGGAGGCCCTGGCCGACGCCTTCCGCGCCTTCGAGCAGGACGAGGCGGCCCGGGTGGCCGTGCTG
>JAWLGW010001055.1:0-2958 GCA_041690735.1 Planctomycetota bacterium | reverse complement strand
TAAACGGCAGCCACGATCATGAGCGGTCGCGTCGACACCTGTGCGCGCTACCACCCGCCCTCGCAGCGACCGCTCATGATCGTGACCTGCCGTTTAGGCCGCGGTACGTCGCGCTACGTCGCGCTCGCCCCGCGCGCGTAGAAGGCGCGCGCCGCGCTGAGCGGCGGGAAGTGGCGCTGCCTCAGGCGCAGCCGGTTGGCGGGGTCGTCGTAGCAGTAGTCCCCCGTCGCCTGCGCTCGCTCCTCGAGGCGCAGCTCTTGCCGCGCGATCCGCAGCAGCGTGTCCGCGGTCGCCCGCCGCTCGGGGTCGGCCTCCAGGCCCGCGTCGAGCAGCGCCAGCACGGGCGGCGCCGCGCTGCCGAGGTCGCGGTGGATCCGCTTGCGGTCGTGGGGCGGCACCCCCTCCCGCTTGAAGTCGAGCAGCTCCCGCAGCTGGTCGGCCCCGCTCAGCTGATACAGGCCCCGCCGCGCGTAGGGGCGGTGGCCGGTGAGCATGACGTAGAAGCTGAGGGTGAGGGCGTACACGTCGGTCTTGGTGGAGTAGAGACCGGGGACGAACTCCGCGCCCGCGAAGGTGGGGACCGACTCGGGCGGGAGGTACAGCGGGCTGCCGATCAGGGCGCTCACCCGCCCCTCCGCCGCGAGCAGCGTCTCGCGCTGCTGCGCCACGCCGAGGTCGGTGAACACCACCTCGTAGCGCCCCTCGGCCAGCCGCTCCAGGTACTCGTCGTCGCTGAGGTCCGCCGCCGCTCCCGCCATGCGCAGCATGACGTTCTCGGGCTTGAGGTCGCACAGGACCAGCGGCAGGCTGCGCCGAAAGTGGAGCGTCTTCAAAGCGTCCAGCAGGTTGACGAAGATCTCGCAGGCAGAGGCCGGGTCGACGCGGGCCCCTTCGCCGCTGAAGCGGACCGAGGGGGTCGGCTGGAGCATCTCGAGCACGAGGTAGCGGCGCCCGTCCTGCAGCGCCCCCGCGTCGAGGCTGCGGACCACCCGCCGGTCGGGCTGGGCGTAGATCGCCTCCTCCTGCCGGAGCGCCTCGCCGCCGGCGGCGTTCTTCGCCAGCTTCACCACCGCCCGCTCGACCGGCCCCTGATAGCCCTCGAAGGCCTGGTCGCCCACGATCGCCACCGCGAACACCTGCCCCTGCGCGCCCTCCCCCAGCAGGCGCTCCACCTGGTAGGCCCGGGACATGTCGTCGCTGAGGAGCATCTCGGGCGCGTCGTCGTCGAGGTCGGGCGCCTCGTCGCCCCCGCCGGCGAACCCCGTCCCCTGGGCTAGCCGGCGCGACAGCGCCGCGACCCGGCCCGCGTCGGTGCGCGGGGCGTCCCGCCCCCGCGCGCGGGCGTACCAGGCCGCGGCCGCCTCGGAGACGGCCTCCGCGGGGGCTGGCCCCAGCGCCTCCCCCAGCCGGTCCAGCAGCGCCTCGCCCCCCTCGCCGGAGGTGACGACGTCCAGCGCCAGGGCGTCGACCCGGCGGCGCGCGCCCTCGGCCAGGCTCGCGCGGGGCTCCTCGGTCAGCCGTGCTTCGTTCACCCACAGGGCCGCGATCAGCCGCCCCAGCGCCGCAGGCCCAAGGTCCCTGCGCTCCAGCATGTCCGCTCCCAGACCCGACCGCCCGAAGGCTAGAGCCGGAGGAGCCGATCGACAAGCGACGGCGGAAGGTGGCGCCGAAGGCGGCGCCGACGGGAGCGGGCGGGCGGAGCTCCCGCTCCGCCCGCCCTTCCTTACACCAACTCGACCTCGACCCCGCCCTTGACGAACGGGGCCCACCCCTCGCGGTAGTGGCGCCGCCGCACGCTCAGGCGCGGCTTCCAGGCCGGCCGCCGCGGCTGCGTCCGCAGGCGCAGACCCGCCTCCTCGGGGGTCCGGTCGGCCTTGAGCCCGTTGCAGGGGCCGCAGGCGATCACGCAGTTCTCCCAGCTGGTGGGCCCGCCGCGCGAGCGCGGCAGGACGTGGTCGATCGTGAGGGCCTCCGCCCCCGGCTGCCCGCCGCAGTACTGGCAGGTGTGGCCGTCGCGCCGCAGCAGGTTCTTGCGCGAGAAGGCGACCCCGCGCCGGGGCTGACCCTCGTACTCGCGCAGCACCACCACCTCGGGGGCGGGGAGCAGCCCGCTGGGCGTCTTGATCCACCGAGTCACGGTGGGCGGCGCCTCCTCGCACCAGCCCTCGAAGGAGAGCAGGGCGTAGGTCTCGGGGTGGAGCACCCAGCCCATCTCCCGCATCACGGTGGTGACCGCCACGCCCACCGTCAGGAACGCGACCGGCTGCCAGTGGCGGTTGAGGACCAGGACCGGCTCGTCGACGACGCGGGTCATGGGAGGGGTCTCTCGAGGAAGGGGGGTCGGAGGGGTCACTGTAATAGCTGTTAGCTGTTGGCTGTTAGCTGTGGCTGTTTCCAAGGGCTAACTGCTAACCGCTAACCGCTGCTTGACGGAGCGCTGCCCGCTGCCTGTCAGGTCGCTATCCTTGGGTCGTGCCCGACCCTCACCCCGCCCCCCCGCCGGCTGCCCGCTCCGCCCCCTGGGCCCGGTGGAGCCGGGGGGTGGTCGCCTGCGCGCTCCGGCGCTTGATCCTGTGCCACCGCCTGCTCCTCACCGTGTTCGTGGTGGAGGGCGTCTCCATGGAGCCGGCCCTCCACCCGGGCCAGCGCCTGTTCATCCTGCGCCCCCTGGGCCAGGTCCAGCGGGGGGACCTGCTGGTGTTCCACAACCCGATCGCCCCCGAGGAGGTGCTGGTCAAGCGGGTCCTCGCCCTCCCCGGAGAGGAGGTCGAGGTGGCGGGCGGCCGGCTGTACGCCGACGGCTACGAGCTGGCCGACCCCTACCTCAAGCCGGGCACCGCCACCGGCCGACTGGCGCGCACGCGCGTCGGAGTGGACCAGTTCTTCGTCCTGGGCGACAACCGCAACGAGTCGGTCGACTCGCGCCGCCTGGGGCCGATCCCTCGCCGCCTGGTGGTC
>JAWLGW010001054.1:0-2958 GCA_041690735.1 Planctomycetota bacterium | reverse complement strand
GCTGGCGGAGCTGATCCACACCTGGATCGAGGCGCTCCCCTTCGCCAAGTCCATGCGGTGGGTCCCGGGCGAGCGCGTCCGCTTCGGCCGCCCCCTGCGCCGGATCGCGGCCCTGCTCGGCGACGCCGTGGGGGCCGAGGTGATCCCCGTGGAGTGGGCCGGCGTCAAGAGCGGCCGGCAGGTCGAGGGGCATCGCTTCTTGCACAGGGAGCCGCTCACCCTCGAGTCGGCCAGCTGGGACGGCTACGTGCAGCGCCTGCGCGACTTCAACGTGATCGTCGACCCGCTGGAGCGGCGGGCCCGGATCGAGGAGGAGCTGCGCGAGCACCTCGACGAGGCGGCCCTGGGGCGGCGGGGCAAGCTGATCGACGAGGTCACCCACCTCGTCGAGTGGCCCGTGGTCGACGTGGGGCAGCTCGCCGAGCGCTTCTTGCGCCTGCCCGACGTGGTGATCGAGGAGGCCATGACCGGCCACCAGCGCTACTTCCCGATCCGCAAGGAGGGCAAGCTCCAGCCGCGCTTCGCCTACGTGGCGAACCGGCCGCTCCACCCGGTGATCCGGGAGGGGAACGAGCGGGTGCTGGCGGCGCGGCTGTCGGACGCCCTGTTCTTCTTCGACCTCGACCAGCGGCGTCCCCTCGCCGAGCGGGTCGACGACCTCGAGCAGATCGTGTTCATGGCCGAGCTCGGCACCCTGCGGCAGCGGGTGGAGCGGGTGGGCCCCCTGGCGCTGGAGGTGGCCAAGGCGGCCGGCTGGGCGCCCGAGAACGCCACCCTTCCCGGCGCGGGCCAGAAGGTGACCCGCTCCTTCGGCCCGGGCGGCGAGCTGGCCCACTACATCGAGCAGGCCGCGCGCCTGGCGCGCGCGGACCTGACCACCGAGGTGGTGGGCGAGTTCCCCGAGCTGCAGGGGGAGATCGGCGCGATCTACGCCCGCCTGCAGGGCCAGCCGGACGAGGTGGCGACCGCCATTCGCGAGCACTACCTGCCGAAGGGCGGCGAGGGGGACGAGCTGCCCGGCACGCAGGTCGGCGCCTGCCTGGCGGTCGCCGACAAGCTCGACACGATCGTGTCGGCCTGGGCGACGGGCAAGAAGCCCACCGGCAGCAAGGACCCCTTCATGGTCCGGCGCGGGGCGATCGGCGTGCTGCGGATCCTGCGCGAGCGTCAGCTCGACTGCGGGTTCGAGCGCCTGCTGGGCGCGGCCGTCGGCCAGCTGCCGGCCGAGCTCCAGCGCGACGCGCCTGGCCTGGTGAAGGAGCTGGAGGCCTACTTCCGCGACCGGCTGGAGGTCATGGCGATCAAGGACGAGGGGCGCCGCCACGACCTCGCCCGGGCCGCCCTCGACGCCGGGCGCGACCCGAGCAACGTGGTCGACTTCTGGCTGCGCCTCGACGCCCTGGGGGAGCTGGCGGCCGACGCGCGGTTCGGCCCCCTGTGCGAGCTGGTCGAGCGCACCAAGACGATCACCGACAAGAACGGCCCCGACGTCGACCCCGCCGACGTGGACACCACGCGCCTGGAGCACCCGGCGGAGAAGGCGCTGCACCAGGCGATCGAGGGCTGCCGCGACGAGGTCCGGGGCGCGATCGCCGAGCGGCGCTACGTCGACGCCGGCCGCCGCTACGTCGACGCCCTGGCGCCAGTGACCCACACCTTCTTCGAGCCCGCCCCCACCGGCGTGTTCGTCATGGACGAGGACTCGCGCCTGCGCACCAACCGCCTGGCGCTCCTCAAGCAGGTGCACGGCTTGTTGGCGGACGGCTTCGCCGACCTCGCGGCCGTGGTGCGCGAGTAGTCGGGCAAGCAGCGGCAGCTCCGTCTCGCCCGCTGGCGGGCTCCCGCGCGCGCGCGCGTGCCTGCTCTGGCGCCCGCCCCGGGCTTGAAGCCGTTGCGCTCGCCCCACCCGTCCGCCATGCTCGGCTCCACGGGGGGGGCGGGACATGGAGCCAGCGCAGGCCGCGACCCACAAGACGATCCGGTACGCCCTGGCGCGGGGGTATTTGACGCCCGATCAGGTGCGCGAGGCGCTGTTCCTGCAGGAGCAGCTGGAGAAGGCCGGGCGGCCCACCCCGCTGCTGGCGATCCTGGCGGGCCGCCAGGCGATCCCTCCCGAGCACGTCCCGGAGCTGTCGCGGCTGTACCAGCGGCTGCTGACCGAGGCCCAGGCGGACGTCACGGCCTCTCAGCGGGAGCGGGCGGTGGGGGCCCTGACCTCGGACGCCCTGGAGGTGCCGGCCGACCTGCTGGAGCGCTCCTGCGAGGCGCTGCAGCGGCCCCCCGAGCAGGACCCCGAGTCGGTCAAGCGGTTCATCGCCGACGCCGAGTCGGCCGACGTGGACCTGCCCGACATCGCCGACAAGCTGTTCGTCGCCCTGGCCGCCAAGGTGGGCTACCCCAGCCGCGAGGAGCTGCTCACCTGCCGCGACAAGCAGGTCGAGGCGAAGCGGGCGGGGCGGGAGGTGTCGCTGTTCTCCGTCGCCCGCAGCGAGGCGGTGCTGAGTCCGCGGCGCGTGAACCGGTTCCTCCGCTGGGCGGCCCAGATCGAGCGCAAGGAGGCGCGGCCCCTCGAGGACGACGAGGCGGTGACGGCCTCGCGTCGGCAGGTGTTCCCCAGCGCCGCCGCCTTCGCGGCGGCCTCGCCGGTGTGCCCGCGCTGCCAGCAGGAGCTCGACGACCTGGCGCTCATGGAGGGGCGGGCTCGCGAGGTGCACGGTCGGCGCGAGTGCGTCGCGTGCGCCGCGGGGGCGGGGCAAGCGACCGCCACCCGGCGGGGGCTCAAGCGCAAGCTGGAGGCGAGCGCCGAGTGGGTGGCCGAGAAGGTCCGCCGGCGGCCCAGGAAGGAGGAGCCTGCCGCGGCCGCGGGCGACCCGGGCCCAGCGCCGCCCAGTAAGAAGCGCCGGCGCCTGCGCGACAGCGCGGCGGCGGCCGCGCGGGCCGTGGTGCGGCGGGTCAAGG
>JAWLGW010001053.1:0-2959 GCA_041690735.1 Planctomycetota bacterium | reverse complement strand
GACACGAAGAAGGTCACGGCGCGGATCCCGAACAGGAACCGGCCGAAGAACACCGCCTTGGCGCCGTGCCGGGCGAACAGCTTGCGCGCCTCGTCCATGCGCTCGGGGGTCAGGTGGCGCCCTATGAAGGGGACCTTCTCGGGCCTCGAGCCCACCCGGCGGCCGATGGAGTACAGCATGACGTCGCCCGCCAGCACGCCCGCCATGGCCACGCCCACCATGGCCAGGCACTGCGCCCACCCGCCGCCCGCCTTGTACACGGCGAACCCGCCGCCGATCAGCGCCACCTCCTCGGGGCTGGGGAAGCCCAGGCCGCAGGCGATCAGGAACACGAACACGCCCACGTAGCTCCACTCGGCCAGGGCGTAGATCGCCTGCTCCTTCCAGGAGGCGGCCTCCACGGCGAGCTGGAGCAACATGTTCGTGAGGGCGTGCACCAGCGGGTCTCCCGGGCAGACGGGGCTGGGTGGGGCCCGAATTCTAGCGGATCAGTGGAAGGGGGCGACCCTGAGGGGCGGGGGGCGCAAGAGCGGCAGGAGCGCCCTTCGAAGCGGCTCGTAGAACACGGAACATCGACAGCGTTCTGCGAGGGCCGGGACACCTTCGCCCGCGGCCCTGGTTTGCGCTACGCTCGCGGCCAGCAGGAGGCGCCCGCCATGTCCACCGATCGCGCGATCAAGCTGCTCGAGCGGGTGATGCCGTTTCAGTTCCTGTCGCGGGCCCGGCGCGAGCAGATGGCGGCGCGCATGGAGGAGCGGCGGTTCCGGGCCGGGGAGTACGTGGTGCGGCCGGGGGAGCGGTCGCGGGACGTGTTCTTGCTCGAGCAGGGGACGGTGGAGTTCGTGGACGGGCGCGAGCCGCCGGTCGTCCTGTCGATCGTGGGCGAGGGGCACTACTTCGGCGAGCGGGCGGCGCTGTTCGACGCGCCGCGGGTGGTGGGCGGCCGGGCCCGGGACGCGGTGGTCGCCTGGGCCATGCCCGGGCGGGACTTCCTGGAGCTGGTGGACCAGGAGCCGGTGTTCGCCCAGGCCCTGGCCATGACGCTCAAGGTCAAGCAGGGGATCTTCATGGGCTACCGGCGCCTGTACGCCCGGGTGCTGACCCTGCTCGACCGGCGCGAGTTCCTGCTCACCGAGCTGATCCCGGCCTACACCCAGCTCCAGCCCGCGCTCCATCCGGGCCTGCGCGAGGAGCGGATCGACGTGGGGGCGCTCGGCTACGCCGTGGCCCGCCTGCCGGAGGGGGTCACGCGCACCTCCTTCTACTACCTCACCGGCGCGCTGCCCGAGCTGTACAGCGAGCCCGACACCAAGTTCGACGCGGTGCCCACCAAGGCCCGCCGGCGAGCCGCCTGGCAGCCCATGCCGGCCAAGACGATCGTGCTGCTGCGCGACGGCATCTCGGACGTCACCGACTTCCTCACCTGCCTGTGCCTGTATGCGGTGGAGGCGCGCAAGCTCCGCCACCGGCTGCGAGCGGGGGAGACGCTCCAGCAGCTGAAGGCGCTGGCGGAGCGGCCCGACGCCGCCGCGGCCGCCGCCCTGCTGGAGCGGCTCCCCCTCGACCCCGACGAGCGGGAGGGCCTGCGCCGGATCTGGCCCGACGACTACTGGGTGCGCCTGCGGGACATCCTGCTCCACCACGAGGACATCGCGCTGGAGTGCGACACGCAGGTCGACGCGTACAACTCGCGGGCCTCCGAGGTGTGGGCGGCCCAGATCCGCTCGCGGGCCGGCGAGCTGGTGGACCTCGAGGACCCCGAGCTCGAGGTCCACATCATCAGCTCCAACACCCACTCGGTCGCCAACTGCCTGTCCGCCTACCTGGCGCGCCGCCGGGACGAGATCCTGGCCTGGGGCCGGCAGCACCACCCCGAGCTCACCGGCCCGTCCTCGCCGGAGCGCCCCTGGGGGCAGGGCTGGCGCGACGCCAGCGACCTGCTGTACGTGCTGGCGCGCAAGTACCTGGCCGAGGTGCCGGGCGAGCGCGAGCGGTGGGCGCAGGAGTCGGTCGCCGCGGGGCAGTTCCACCTGTCGACCACCGCCTTCACCGGGATCGAGGTCGACCTGTTCGACCTGCGCCGCCTCGAGCCCGCCCTGGCCGACCCCACGGTCGGCGCCCGCCGCGCGGAGCGCCCGGCCCTGATCGTCAACGTCGACTACGCCTTCGGTCAGCAGGCCGAGGAGATCCTGGCGAACCTGCTGTTCGTGTTCGGGCGCAGCGTGCGCTCGGTCAACGTGCTCGGCAAGGCGGGGGGGCTCATGGGCCAGCGGGGGGACATCCTCCTCCCGGCCGCCACCCTGCTGCAGACCAACGACGAGCTGTACCCCCTGCCCAACCGTGACCTGTCGGCCGACCTGTTGCGCGAGCTGATCCCCGAGCGGACCGTCCACGAGGGCCCGGTGCTGACCGTCGCCGGGACGCTGCTGCAGGACCGCACGCTGCTGCACTTCTACCGCCGCATCTGGAAGTGCGTGGGCCTCGAGATGGAGGGCTCCTTCTTCTCCCGCCAGCTGATCTCGGCGATCGAGACCGGGGTGGTCCGCCCCGACGTGCGGGCGCGCTTCGCCTACTACACCAGCGACGTCCCCCTCGACCCCGAGCAGAACCTCAGCGAGGCCCTGGCCCCCTGGGAGGGGGTCCCGCCCCTGTACGCCATCACCCGGGGCGTGTTGCGGGGGATCTTCGCCTCGCTCGAGGCGCCCGCGCTCACCGCGTGAGCGCAGGTGAAGTGAGCGACGAGCGCCGCCCGGACCGGGTCTCGCTGCCGCTGGCGCTGGCCTTCGCGGCGGCGGCCGTCCCCTGCCTGATCGCGCTGTGGGCCCCCGACCACCTGCCGCTGGCCGACCTGCCGCAGCACCAGGCGCAGCTCACGGTGTGGCTGCGCCTGGCGGAGCCCGGCTACCGCTACGCCGACCTGTACCGGGTGGAGCCCTTCACCCCGTACCTCCTGTTCTAC
>JAWLGW010001052.1:0-2960 GCA_041690735.1 Planctomycetota bacterium | reverse complement strand
CGAGGTGTGCGACGCGGTGCACTACGCCCACAGCCGCGGCGTGCTCCACCGCGACCTCAAGCCCGAGAACGTCATGGTCGGCCCCTTCGGCGAGGTCTGCCTCATGGACTGGGGGCTGGCGGTGCGCGCCGGGGCGGGCCCCTATCCGCCTGGGGGTACGCCCGCCTACATGGCGCCCGAGATGCTCGACGGGCAGGCGGACGAGCGCACCGACGTCTACCTGCTGGGGGCGATCCTGCACGAGGTGCTCACCGGCCGCCGCCGCCACCGAGGCGCCACCCGCCTGGCGGTGCTGACCTCGGTCCTCCGCTCGGCGCCGGTGGACTACGCCCCCGAGGTGCCGGCCGAGCTGGCCGCCGTGGCGAACCGCGCCACCGCCGCCCAGCCCGCCGAGCGCCTCTCCGACGTGCCCGCCTTCCGTCAGGCGCTGGCCGACTACCTGGCCCACCGCGGCTCGCTCGAGCTGTGCGAGGCGGCGAACGAGCGCCTGCGCGAGCTGGAGGCGGCGGCCGAGGCCACCCCCCCCGACGCGAGCCGGGTGTCGCACGCGGCCGCCGAGGCCCGCTTCGGTTTCCGCCTCGCCCTGCGCGACTGGGCCGAGAACCCTGCCGCCGCCCAGGGCCTGCGCCGCACCCTGCGGGTGCTGGCCGGCTGGGAGGCAGAGCACGGCAACCCGCGCGCCGCCCAGGTGCTGGTGGACGAGCTGCGCGAGCTCGCCCACCCCGGCGAGGACAGCACCGTCCTGGCCGCCCTCGGCGAGCGGGTGGCCGAGCGGCTGGCCGAGGCCGACCGGCGGGACCGCCTGGCGACCGACCTCGACCCCACCGTGTCGCAGCAGGAGCGACGCCGCCTGTTCCTGGGCGTCACCCTGGTGCTCGGCACCTTCCTGGCGCTCCTCATGGGCGCCGTGGCGGCGGGCAAGTTCCTGCCCGACTACACCGCGATCGTGGGCATGCCCCTGCTGGGCCTGGCCGCCCTCTCGGTCCTGTTCGCCGTCGGTCGGCGCACGTTCCTCCGCAACGACTTCAACCGGCGGGTGGTGTTCAGCCTGATGCTGTTCATCGCCGGGATCGTGCTCCACCGGCTGGTGTCCGCCAACCTCGGCCTGCCGGTCCTGCACATCGTGGTGAACGACGTCGCCATCGCCGCCGCCGCCGCGGGGATCGCGGCGGCCGCCTTCGCGGTGCGGTGGCTGTTCCTGGTGGCCGCGCTGGCGGCGGCGGGGGCGATCGCGGCCTCGCTCCGGCCCGAGGCGCCGGTGCCGGTGATCGCCGCCACCATCGCCGGCTGCAGCGCCTTCATCCTGGCCTTCCTGCTGCGCGGCGCGCGCAGCCGCTGATCAAAGCTCCAGCGGCGGGTCGACGTGCGGCGCGCCCGGCAGCTCGTAGGCCTCGGCGATCGCCTGGTGCAGGTCGGGGTGGGCCAGGAACTCCATCGACTCCTCGATCGAGGCCCCGAGCTTGCATACCCGGAACACGTCGCCGTCGCGGCTGAGCAGCGCGACCTGCTGGTGCTCCTTGTCGATCAGCATGAAGGAGCCATCGATCGCCGAGGGGCAGGCGTAGCCCACGAGCCGCTTGTTGAACACCACCCGGCTGCCGGGCCCGTCTCGCGTCTGCTCGGTCGGCGCCACGGCGCTGCGCGAGGCGGGGGTGATCGTGGCGCTGCTGAGCCCCGGCAGCCCATCGAGGTCGAAGGCGATCGCGACGGCCTCGGGGAAGGTGTGGGCCTGCACGAAGGCGACCGACGACTCGGGCGTCTCGCCCAGCCAGAACACGGTGAACGTGCCGGCTGCTCGGGAGAGGACGCCGACCTGCTCCATGGCGTCGTCGTACAGCGACCACACATCCTCGCCGGTGCGCGCCACGTAGCCGGCGATCCGCCCGCCGTCGCGCACGCAGTGCCCGGCGAGCGGCGCGGGACCCGGCGGCTCGGCAGGGGCCGGCGCGACAGGGACCCGCGCGGCAGGGCCCGGCGCGGCACGGCCCGGCGCGACTCCCGTGGCGTCGGCGGCGACGGGCGGAGGCGGCGGGGGCGCCGCCGCGCCGGCCCGGACAGCCGGCGGGGCAGGCGGCGCGGGGCGGGGAGCCGGAGGCGGCGGGGAGGCGGGGGCCGCCGCCAGCGCCCCCTCGCCGCCGGGTGGCGGATCGAGCCGCGGGGGCGCGGCCAGCCCGAGGGCCGTCGCCAGCGCGCTGCCCGCGTCGGCGCATAGGCGGGTGATCGGCGGCTCGCCGAACTGCGCGCCGCGCTGGCACACCCGAAACCGCCCCTCGCCGCGGTCCAGGTAGGCGAGCTTGGTCGCCTGCGCGTCGAGCACCAGCCAGGCGCCGGCGCCCGCCGGCAGGAGGTAGCCCGCCGGCGGCGCGTCCTCGGGGAGGCCGGGGGCGAGGAGGCAGGTCCCGGCCTCGGCCGCCAGCAGGCGTCGCAGGGCGCGCCGCTGCGCGATCGACACGGTGACGAAGGCCCCCCCACCGCTCGGCGCCCCGGCGCCCGGCACCATGCGGCACCAGGCCACCTCGACCTCGATGGCGAGCGCCGGCAGGCGGGGGTGCAGCAGCCGCCCCGCCAGGCGCTGGCCGCTCGCCAGGGGCTGCGGGGTGACCAGACCGACCCCCTCCAGGCTCAGGTCGCGCACCGGGTAGGGCTCCCGCGCCCCCTCGACGGCGAAGGTGCAGGCCCGGGCGATCACCCGGGGCGTGGTGCGACGTTCGAACGCGGCGCGCGGCAGCACGGCTCCATGTTCCGCCGCCGGCCGGCCCGGCGCAACGGGCTGGCGCCGCCGCTACTCGCTCAGGGTGAGCACGTACTCGCGCCAGCGCGCCTCGAGGGCCGCCATGTCGGCCCGGCCGAAGGCGGCGTCGTAGGCCTCGCGGCGGCTCTTGTTGCGCCGCAGCGCCTTGAAGTAGCGCTTGAGGTAGTCGAGGTAGGCCCACCCGTCGGCCTCGCAGAAGAAGTGGACC
>JAWLGW010001051.1:0-2961 GCA_041690735.1 Planctomycetota bacterium | reverse complement strand
GCGCCCGCCTCTCCGCCCTGGCGCTGGCGGGGGAGGCCACCGTGGGCCCGTAGCCGCGAGGGGCCTGTACGCACCGACGGCCCGGAGCTGGTAACTCCTGGCCGATCGGGCTGCTGCGCCGGGAAGCGCTGCTGGACTTCGCTGGTCCAAGCAACCTACCCGGCGCCCGCGAGGTTCGCAAGGCCGCGCCAACGGCCGCAACCTCCTGCAGCGGCGCCCGTTGCTCCCAATCCTCCACCAGCTATCCCCAACCCTGAACGCTCCCGCGGTGCGCTGCGCCAGCGTTCGCGATATGGCCAAATGCGTAAATTCAAAGGGCTAGGCCGGATTTTCTCGCAGATTTTGAGCGCGGGCCTGTCGGGCCGGGCGGGTATCTTGTGCTGCGTTGAGGGTGCGCTAATGCTGCGCTTTGGGTGCGAGAGAAGCGCCGAAGCCCCTGCGCCTCGTGGTGTTCTGGTGAATCTTATTTTGTGCTTTGAGTGGCCGGATTGAACCGGCCAAAGTAAGTGGGCCCCGGCAGGAGCGCAATGCCCGCCGGGGCCCGAGGCAACTCGTCGTCGACCGCTACGTCTGGGACTCGAAGCCGCTGGGAGCCTACCCGGGGGCCGAGGTCTCGGCAACTGGGGAGGCCCCGTGGCCCGCGTTGTGCACCGCCGCAAGGGCGAGTCCACTACCCGAGAAGCAGCCCACGAGCTCGGCTGCCACATCAACACCGTCAAGCGAATGCTCCTGAGGGGGGAGTTGCCCGCGTCCGAGCGCGGCGGGCTGCCCTACCTCAAGGGAAAGAAGCGCGGGGGCTGCTGGCTCATCCCCCGCTCCGAGATCGACCGCAACAAGCGGGAGCTCCCGGAGTCGTTCGGCGCGAGCGCAAGGGCGGCCTCGTGAGCGCCCTGCAGGTGATCCGGCGCGAGTTCCTCGACGCCCAGCTGGAGCTGCTCCAGGAGCCTGGCGGCCGCGCCCGCATGACGTCGGAGCAGATCGGCCTAGCCCTCGGCTACGCCGAGCCGCGCAAGTCGATCCTCAAGCTCTACGAGCGCAACCGCGAGGAGCTGGAGCCCTATCGAGCCGTCGTCAGATTGACGACGCCGAGTGGCACGCAGGAGGTTACGTGCTGGAAGCGCGAGGCGGTCTACGCCTTCGGCTTCCTCGCTCGAACCGATCGCGCCCGCGCGTTCCGCGCATGGGCCGCCCGCGTGTTCGTCGAGCTCGAGGACGGGGGCGTCCAGGCTCAGCTCGAGTCGTTCCGTGAGGCGCTGGCCGCGGCGCAGGACCTGATCGCCGCCCAGGCGCGGGTGATCCAGTCGAACGCCAGCGTGGCGGGGTCCATGCTCGCCCAGCACGGGCACCGCCGCCGGCGCCACCCCGAGCTGTACGGCCTGCCGACCAAGCAGCAGTTCATCGAGTTCTACGAGGCGGAGCTGGTCGAGGGCGGCGCGCTGCCTGCTTCTCAGCAGGCCGGGGAGGCGAGCTCGTGACCGCCACCGCCATCCGCACCTGCGAGACGTGCGGCGGCCCGCTCCGGGGCCCTCGGGGCTGGTGCCAGGGCTCGTTCTGCCGCGCCCGACGGACGGTCCGGCACGTCGAGAGCCTCCGCCTCCTCCGTGCGCGCCTCCTCGCCGCCCGCTGTGACCTCTGCGGCGGCCCCACCAGGTCGCTGTCCCGGCACCGCTGCGCGCCCTGCGCGGGGAGGCGCCCGTGGTAGGCCCCGAAGCCCGGCGCGCCCGGGCCCGCGAGGACCTGCTCGGCCTCGCCATGCGCTCCCTCGACGGCCCCGCGCGGGTCACCCTGCACGACTCGGGCGAGCGCCACAGCGACGTCACCGCGGTGATCGAGGACGAGTCCAACGTGCTGCGGTCGGTGGCGGTGCTGGCCCTCGACCCGGGCGGGATCACGAGCCGGCCGGTGCACGAGCGGGCGGACGTGGTCTACCTCCACCGCGAGCAGGCCGAGCTGGTCCGCGCGGCGATCGACCGGGTGTTCCCGCCGGCGCCGCCCCCCGCGGCGACGCCGGCCATGGGCGCCTGCCCCTGCCCCGAGTGCGCGATCGCCAAGGAGGCGACGCGGTCCATGGTCGAGGCGGCGCTGCAGCGCATGCCCGCTGACCCGGCCGTGGCCCGCACGTCGCTGGTGACCTACACGAAGGCGCTCCGCGGCGCGGCCATGATCCTCGACGCCGCGGCGGGCTACCTCGCCAGCGGCCGCCCGGTCGACGAGGTGCGCCAGCTGGTGCGCGCCGCGCTCAAGGCGACCGGGTTCGCCGGCGGGGAGGGCGCCCATGGCTGAGCACGTCATGACCACCGGCGGCAACAAGATCCGGATCGAAGAGGTCGACTACTACCTCGGGCGCTTCTACATCCGGGGCAGCCACAAGGGCCCCGCGCTGCGCGAGCCCGGCGAGCTGGCCTGCGGCGTCACGGTGGTCCGCTATCTCGGCTACCGGCACAAGGAGGACGGGCGCGTCTCCTGCACCCCCTTCTACGTCGTCCGCTGCCCGTGCGGGGTGGAGGGCCCGCGTCAGCTGAACCGCTCCCGCGAGGGCGCGGCCTGCTGGGTCTCCTGCTCCAGGGCCGCCCGGCCGCTGTGCAAGTGGTGCGGCGTCACCGACCGCAGCCTGTTCCGGGTCCTCCTGGTGAGCCCCAACGGGGGCGGGGGGTCCCTCCTCCGGACCTGCTGCATGGCCTGCGACCGGATCAAGCACCGCGGGGGGACCTTCCCCTGCGGCAAGCCCAGGCGCGCGCTCGCGATCCAGCGGGACGACGTCGACGAGCACCTGTGTGAGCGCTGCGAGCCGTGGCCCCGCCGCAGGAGCAAGGCGGAGCGGGACCGAGAGCGCTACCGCAACAGTCCTGCGCGCCGCGAGGCGTGCCGCCGCTACGACCGGGCCCGCAAGGCCCGCAGGCGAGCAGCCGCCGCCACCTGACCCACGGCGGGGGCGCCCAGCCCGCCGAGGCGGGCTCGGCC
>JAWLGW010001050.1:2665-2966 GCA_041690735.1 Planctomycetota bacterium | reverse complement strand
CGATCGGCCACAGGGCCGTGTCGACGACCACCGTGAGCGGGGTCGCCGCCACCTTGGCGGTGGTCACCAGGCCGCGGGCGACGGGGCGGTCGTCCTTGGGCCAGGGGCGCTTCCAGAGGGAGCGGGTGGCCAGACACCCGGGCGCGGTGAGGAGGGCGCAGGTCAGCGCCAGGCACAGGCAGGGGCGAGCGAGGCGACGAGAGGTCATGGGCTCCTTCGCTTCCAGGTTCCTGTTCAGCGAGGATCGTCGAGGAGGGCGTTGACCGCGTCCGCCAGGGCCTGGCGGCGCGCGGCCAGGAAG
>JAWLGW010001050.1:0-2655 GCA_041690735.1 Planctomycetota bacterium | reverse complement strand
GCCCGCTGCTCGTGCCAGTTCGGGGCGCCGTCGTCGTCGGGATCGTCGTCCGGTCGCGCGGCCAGGAAGTCGCCGTAGCGCTCCACCGTCCACAGGGCGCGGTCGAGGGGAACCCCCTGCGCCTGGAGGCGGCCGGAGTCCTGGGCGGCCACCTCGGCCAGCGTCTCCGCGGGCGGGCGCACCGCCACCTGCCGGGCGGGCGGCGCCGCCAGGAAGGCCAGGTTCGCCAGCTCGCTCTGCTGCTCGCGCGGCACGCCGGCGTCGTCGAGGAGGGCCCGGGGGAAGATCGAGTGGACCACCACGTCCTGCCCGGGCGGCAGGTCGCCCAGGACCACGCCGCTGAACCAGTCCGCGGCGCCGCGGTGGCGGGCCGCCGCGTACAGGAGGGCGAACAGGGGGTTCCGCCGGTCAGCCGCCTCCACCTCGGCGGCGTCCACCTGCAGCCGCTGCCCCGAGGACAGCAGCAGCTCGAGCAGCGCCACCACCGGCCGCTCGCCCCGCACCGCCTCCAGGTCCCGGTCGAGGTTCGTCTCCACGCTGCCGCTGTAGCGCCCCCGCAGCGAGGCCAGGTACAGCCACCGCACCAGACCCACCTCGACCCCCTTGGCCGCATCGGGGTGGCGCTCGAAGAAGGCGACCAGCGGGACCAGGGCGTTGAGGCTGGGCAGCCAGGCGCTGGTCTGGAAGCGGGCGTTGTGGCGCACGAAGCCCACCGCCCGCTCCAGGGCCGCGTGGACCCGCTCCCACAGGGCGTCGAGCTCGTCGGGGCTGAGCTCCCACAGGGCGTCGAGGCGATCGAGGCGGCTCTTGCCGGTGCCGACCGCCACCAGCGCCCGCACCAGGAAGCGCGGGTCGAGCTCGAAGCCGCGGGCGGCGAACGCCTCCACCGTGGCGTCGAACCGCTCCACGATCTCCCCGGGCAGCCGCAGGGTGAGCTGCGCCAGGACCAGCTCGGCGCGCTTGAGGCGGGTGCCGCTGGAGTTGATCCGCACGAACAGCTCGGTGACGGCCTCGAAGTCGTCGGTGCGGAAGATCTCGATCGGGAAGGCGTAGTCGTTGATCCGCCGCAGGCGGCGCAGGCGATCCAGGTACACCTTGCACGCGGGGTCGTTCAGCCCCGGGCCGCCCTCGGCGGCGATCGCCTGCAGGACCTCGAGGTCGTGGCGCGCCTCGCTGAGCGTGTCGCGCAGACCGACCCAGCGCGAGTCCTTGGCGAAGGCCTGCTTGCGGGCGCTGAAGACCTCGGTCTCGAGGTTGAAGCACACGTCCACCGGCTCGTCGGCGTTCTTGGCCAGCGCTTTGTAGAGCGAGGTCAGCCGCTGCTGTCCGTCCAGGACCACCTTGGGGCGCCCAACCGAACCGAGGGGCGTCGGCGGCACGCCCGCCAGGGCCTTGGTCGCCGGCACCTTGGTGGTGTCCCACAGCAGGATCTGCCCGGCCGGGAACTCTTGATACATGGAGTCGATCAGGCGCACCACCTGGTCGGTCTTCCACACGTAGGCCCGCTGGAACTCGGGGAGCAGGATCTCGCCCCGCTCGATCTCGTCGAGCAGCTCGCGCACCTTGAGCGGGTGTCCGATCACGGGGCCTCCCCTCCCGAGTGGGGGGATGGTAACCGCGATTTGGGAACGGACAGCAGGATGGGAGGAAACAGGGAATATGAAGATGAATTAGGAACTGGGAACGAATGAGGAGTGAGCGGCGTCGCCAGGTGAGGAGCTCATTCCCGGTTCCCAGTTCATGTTCATATTCTCTGTTCTTCCTCTCCCCCTACTCCACCGTCACCCGGGCCTCGGCCACCAGCTCCGGCCGCTTGTCGGCGCGGTCGTAGTAACCGCGCAGCTCGTTCACCTGCGGGGTGTCGTATTCGAAGATCTCGGTGGCGTAGCGGGCGCCCAGGCTCTGGTACAGGAGGGTCGCCTCGACCGTGAACGGCCCCTGCGCCTCGCCCACCGCCACCTCGTACACCACCGTGTCCGTACCGCTGGTGAAGTCGCCGTCGCCGTCGGTGCCCTGCGGACGCGTCGCCTCGGCGTCGGGGCCGTCGGGCCGCCAGCCCTGGGGCAGGATCCGGTTGTCCTTCTTGTAGGCCCCGCCGCGCATGAGCAGGTAGGTGGCAGCGCCCGCCTCGTCCGCCATGATCGACTGGTACAGCTGCACCTCGTCGCCGCTCCGGATCACCTGCCGGTGGGGATGGTTCGGGCCGCCCGGCCGCTCGCTCGCGAGGACCGCGCCTGCCACATCGACGAGGCGGCCCTGCGCGTCGTGCTCGCCCGAGGCGAACACCACCTCCCCCGCCCGGTCGGTCACCCGCAGGCGAAGCCAGGCCCGGCGGGTCGGGTGGCCGGTCGGGAACTTGTGCCCGGTCAGGTTCTCGACCCGCACCGGCACCCGCAGCGCCTGAGCCTCGCGCCGCACGTCCCCCAGCCACACCCGCGCGGTCGCCGTGCGCAGCTGCCGGCGGGTGGCGTCGATCGTCGCCTGGAAGGCCTCGGGCGGCGCCAGCGGCGAGAGGGTCTCCTGCTCGTCGCGCAGCATGGAGAGCACCAGCGTGTTGCCCCCGACCAGCAGGTGACGGCCGAACGGCTCGCGCGCCTCGATCCGGAAGTCCGTCCCCATGGGGTTGCGGGCGATGCGCGTGTAGACCGGCTCGCC
>JAWLGW010001049.1:2047-2970 GCA_041690735.1 Planctomycetota bacterium | reverse complement strand
TCGCGCTGGTAGGTCTCGAGGATCGAGATCACCACCCGCGGCAGGGCCAGGCCCGAGGCGTTGAGGGTGTGCACGTACTGGGCCTTGGGCTTCTTGCCGCCCTCGCCCTTGCGGTCCTTGAAGCGAATGTTCGCCCGGCGAGCCTGGAAGTCGGTGAACACCGAGCAGGAGCTCACCTCCAGCCACTCGCCGGTGGCGGGGCTGTGGGCCTCGAGGTCGTAGCAGCGGGCGGCCGCGAAGCCCATGTCGCCCGTGGCCAGCTCCTTGACCCGGTAGTGCAGGCCCAGGCGCCGCAGGGGCTCGCTGGCGTGCTGCAGCAGCTGCTGGTGCTCGGCGTCCGACTCCTCGGGCCGGCAGAAGCGGACCAGCTCCACCTTGTCGAACTGGTGCAGGCGCTTGAGGCCCCGGGTCATCTTGCCGGCGGCCCCCGCCTCGCGGCGGAAGCAGGGCGTGTAGGCGCAGTAGCTCACCGGCAACAGGTCGCCGTCGATGATCTCCTCCTGGTGGAGGTTGGTGACCGGGACCTCGGCGGTGGGAATCAGGAACAGCCCGTCCGCCTCCACCGCGTACAGCTCCTCGCGGAACTTGGGCAGCTGGCTGGTCCCGGTCAGGGTCTGGGCGTTGACGAGCAGGGGCGGCGCCACCTCGGTGTAGCCGTGCTCGGTCGTGTGCAGGTCGAGGAAGAAGTTGATCAGGGCCCGGGCCAGCCGCGCCCCCTGGCCCATGAAGGCCACGAACGAGCTGCCCGAGAGGCGGGTGGCCCGCTCGCCCATTTCCACCAGCCCCGTCGCGTCGCACAGGGCGACGTGGTCCTTGGGGGTGAAGGCGAAGCTCCTGGGCTCGCCCCAGGTCTCGCGGACCACCCCGTCCTCCTCGCCGCCGCCCGGCGCCGCCGGGTGGGGGTGGGTGGGGACCACCAGACC
>JAWLGW010001049.1:0-2037 GCA_041690735.1 Planctomycetota bacterium | reverse complement strand
AGCAGGACCTCGAAAGAGAAGAACAAGGCCAGCACGTTGGCGGCCACCACGCCCAGGCGGTAGGTACGGAAGGGTTCGGGGAGGTTGGGGACCACCAGAGCCCGCTCCCGCAGCTCGGCCTCGACCTCGCGGGCCTGCTCCTCGACCTGCTTCACCTCGCCCTTGAGGGCGGTCGAGCGGTCCATGAGCTCGGTCGCGTCCTGACCCGCCTTCTTCGCCTGGCCGATCTTGGGGCCGAGCTCGCGCTGCTCGAACACCAGGTCGTCGCGCCGCTTCTGCAGCTCCTTGCGGCGGGCGTTGAGGGCGGCCAGCCCCTCGAGGTCGAGGTCGCCCGCCCCGCGGAGGGCGAGCCGCTCGGTGTAGGCGGCGAGGTTCTCGCTGAGGTCGTTGACGTCGAGCATGGCGGCTTCCCTGGAGGTCGTACGGCGAGGCGTGCCGAGAGGGAGCGGGATTCTAGCCGCACCTGTCACACGATCACGCGCCGTGCCGCCTACGGGGGGGCGCCGCGAACCCCCGCAGAACCGGAAGCTTAGCTCCCGGACGCGCTTGACACCGCGCCCGGACCCTTGCTAACGTCCCGTCGCTCTGGAGCGCGCGAGCACGCAGAGTAGGGGGAAACGAATGTCCTTCTCGAGGTGGGGAGCCGCCCCTGTGGTGGCCGGCGTGGTTCTGCTCCTGAGCGGTCCTGCCGCTCACGCCGGCGAGCTCGACGCCTGCCGCACCCAGGTCCGCCAGACCGGGCTGTCGCTGGCGGCGGCCGACGTCGATCTGGGCCTGAGCGAGGACGCGAGCGTCCGCGACGCGGTGCCCCTGGGCGAGCTCCAGCTGGTGGAGGACTTCCACCCCGAGACCGACCGGTGGACCGACCGCAACAACCGGATCCGGATCACGGGCTGGGTCGGCGGGTGGTTCCCCTCGGGGGAGCTGCGGATCGATCCCACGGCCGTGATCGGCTTCCGGATCAACTGGGATGTCCCGGGGTTCATTGGGATCCGCTGGGACAGCGGCTTCGTGCCCTGGGCGCAGCTGCGGGTCCGTGACACCGGCGGCGGCGGGAACGACGACTTCGAGAAGGCGATCGGCTTCGTCCACAGCCATACCCTCAGCATTGGGATCTTCAACCCCGAGCTGTCGGTGGACGGGCTGGCGTTCTGGGCCGGGTTCGGCCTGGGCTTCTGGATCTACCAGTTCGACGACGACGACGTCGACCTCACCGGCAACAACAGCGCCCGCGTCACCTTCAACGAGTTCGACGGGATCATGGGGGAGGAGGACGCCCTCAACCTCGCCGGCAACATCTTCGTCGAGCTCGACTACGAGATCACCGACGTGTTCCACATTGGGTTGGGCCTGCGCCAGCACGTCATCTTGGCCGACCACACCAACCTGGGCCGGTTCTACGAGATCGACGGCGCCCTCGCCTCGCAGGGCGACGGCCGCAACGACGGGCCGTTCGACGACCTGGCCGGGGTCACCGAGATCACCCTCAACATCTCGGTCCTCTTCTAAGTCGAGCGCTCCAGAGCCTCTACCCACGGGCGCTCCGCCGCGCGGAGCGCCCGTGCTGCGTGTGGGAGACCCCTTCTCGATCGCTCCGGGGGCCACTACCCTGCAAGGACGAGGAGGCAGGTGTGGAGGAGGAGCTCGCTCGGCCCGAGCCGCTCGACTCCGAGGGGGAGGAGGAGGCGCCGGCGCGGCCCTCCCCGTTGCTGCCCCGCACCCTGCCGCCCCGCACGCGCCCCGCTGAGGCCGAGGCCGAGGCCCCCGAGCCGGCAGAGGTCCCGCCCGCGGTCGCCGAGCCGCCCGCCGGAGCGGCTGCGGTAGAGCGGCCGAGCGACTCTCCCCTCGAGCACAGCCTGAGCCCCGCCGACTCCGCCGAGGGGACGGTCCGCGATGGGCCGCACGCGGCCCCGGCCGGCGAGCTGCTGCGGTACGAGGTGCTGGAGGTGCTCGGCACTGGCGGCTCGGGGGTGGTCACGCTGGCCCGGGACCGGGACAGCGGCGAGCGGGTGGCGATCAAGCGGCTGCGGCGCGACG
>JAWLGW010001048.1:0-2970 GCA_041690735.1 Planctomycetota bacterium | reverse complement strand
TGAGGAGGAGAGCGGCGGCGAGGAGGCGGCTGCCGAGGAGCCGACGGAGGAGCCTGGCGGCGAGGAGCCGACCGAGGAGCCCCTGGAGGAGCCGGGGACCGAGGAGTCCCAGGAGGAGCCGATCGAGGAGCCCCTGGAGGAGCCGGGGATCGAGGAGCCCCAGGAGGAGCCGATCGAGGAGCCCCTGGAGGAGCCGGGGATCGAGGAGCCCCAGGAGGAGCCGATCGAGGAGCCGGCGACCGAGGAGCCCCAGGAGGAGCCGATCGAGGAGCCGGCGACCGAGGAGCCGGGGATCGAGGAGCCCCAGGAGGAGCCGGCGACCGAGGAGCCCCTGGAGGAGCCGCCTTTCGAGGAGGAGCCGGGCGAGGTCCCGCCGGCCGTCGAGCCGGGCGAGCTGGCCCCCGAGGAGCCGGAGGCGCCGCGGCGCCGCCGGCGCAAGATCGGCAGCCTCCCGGTGGAGCCCACCACCGTCTACGCCCAGCAAGAGAAGGGCGAGGGCGAGGTGCCGGTCTTCCAGCGCCAGGCGCAGCCGCAGCTGACGGCGGACTTCATCCTCCAGATGTCGCGCAAGCCGGGCCGCAAGGTGGTGCTGGCCGCGCGCTTCGCCGAGCCGCTCCTGGACGTGATCCCCAAGAAGGCGGGCGGCTTCGTGTATCACTTCCTGACCGGCGCCCGGCGGCGGGACCGCGTGCAGGCGAGCGAGCAGGTGGTCGGCGGGCAGCGCTTCACGGTGGTCCCGGTCGAGCACGTCCTCGACTACACTCGGGCTCGCATCGAGGATGAGTCGCGCGCCTTCAACCAGGCGCAGTCGATCGACGAGTACGGAGACAACGAGGACTTCCCGCTGATCCGGCAGCAGTAAGGCTCATGATCGACCCCCAGGAGATGCGAGTCCTCAGCGAGATCGCGCACAAGCTCGAGTACGCGATCCGCACGGCGGAGAACCCGCCGCCTGCGGAGGGCGGCGCGGGCGGCGCGGGCCTCGACCCCGGGGTGATCACGGCCTTCCAGGGGCTGCTCCTGGCGCAGGGGGACGAGCTCCACCAGCGGGTCATGGAGCTGGCGGTGGCCGTGACCGGCGCCGAGCGCGGCTTCCTCATGCTGATCGAGGAGGGGCGCAAGCTCCGCTTCAAGACCGGCATCCAAATGGATCAGCAGACGATCCAGAAGGAGGCCGACTACTCGCGCACGATCATCAAGCAGGTGGTCCAGAACGGCGAGCCGGTGCTGATCGGCGACACCTCGCAGGCGGCGGACACCACCTCCTCGAGCATCCGCGGGCTGCGCATGCGCTCGATCCTGTGCGTGCCCTTGATCTTCGGGGCCACCGCCGGTCAGGGGCAGGTGGGCGGGATCGTCTACCTCGACGCCCGCACCCTGGTCCGCGCCTTCGACGCCACGACGCTCGACCTCATGCGGGCCGCGGCGGCCCTGGCGGTGACTGCTCTGGAGCGGCCCGCCGGCGGCAACGGCGCCGCGCCCCCGCCTCCGCCGCCCGCCGTCGACGCCAACGCCGCCAAGGTGCAGGAGAACTTCGCCCGGCTGCTCGACGTGGGTCGCACCGTCAGCTCGACCCTGGTGCTCGAGGAGCTGCTCGAGCTGGTGATCGAGAAGGTGCTGGAGGTCACCCGCGCCGACCGCGGCTTCCTCATGCTGATCGAGGAGGGGAAGCCCGAGCCGGCTTTCAAGATCGGCCTCACCTGGAACAAGAAGGACGGCCCCGCCCGGCGCAAGACCAAGCTGGACGAGACGCAGTTCTTCTTCTCCCGCTCGGTGTGCCGCAAGGCGCTGGAGACCAAGCAGTCGGTGGTGCTGCAGGACGCCCAGGCGGGCGGCGGCGCCGACGCCTCGGTGTCGATCATGCAAATGGACCTGCACAGCGTCATGGTGACGCCCCTGGTGGAGAAGGGGCAGGTCCTGGGCCTGATCTACGTCGACTCCAAGATGTCGAACCGCAGCTTCGCCGACAGCGACCTGGAGCTGTTCGAGGCCCTGGCAGGCCAGGCGGCGATCGGCCTCAAGAACGCCATGCTGTACTCGCAGGTGGCGACGCAGCAGCGGATCGAGAGCGAGATCGCCATCGCCTCCACCATGCAGAAGGACCTGTGCCCCGAGACCGTCCCCCAGATCCAGGGGATCGAGCTGACGGGCTACATGGAGCCGGCCCGCGAGGTGGGCGGCGACTACTACGACTACGTGGAGGACAGCGAGGCGCCGGGGCGCAAGCTGGCCATGGTGGTGGGCGACGTGTCGGGCAAGGGGCTGGGCGCGGGGATCGTGGCCGTCATGGCCCGCTGCTTCCTGCGCTCCATGATCGGCGCCTACGGCATGGACAGCCCCTCCACCCTGCTGGGCTACCTCAACCACACCCTGTGCGGCGAGCTCAAGCCGGGCAGGTTCATGACCATGCTGCTCATGGTCTACGACGCGAGCGACCACAGCGTCAACTACGCCGCCTCGGGCCACGAGAACATCATCGTGTGGCGGGCCGCCACCCGGCAGGCGGAGACGATCACCTCGGGCGGCTCGCCGCTGGGGATCTCGCGCACCACCGGCGGCCCCACCCCCAACCAGCAGCTGGTCCTCCAGCCGGGCGACACCGTGGTCACCTACACCGACGGCGTCACCGAGGCCATGGACAAGGACAGCAACGAGTTCTCCCTCGAGCGCCTGGTCGACATCGTCAACAAGGTCGGCGGCCAGCCCGTCGCGGCGATCGAGCAGGCGATCCTCACCGACCTCGCCGCCCACCGCGGCGACGCCGAGGTGAGCGACGACATCACCATGGTGCTGTTCCGGAGGGTGTAGCCGTGCGCGAGTCCGAGGACGCCCCAGCGGGCTATCGCCTGGGCGACCCGATCGCGCTCCACGACCTGCTGGCGCTGCCGCCCGACGGCAGGCGCTACATGCGCGACCACCAGGGTCGGCTGGCCCTCGTGCCGCCCGACGACGCCAGCAGCCATGGCTATC
>JAWLGW010001047.1:0-2971 GCA_041690735.1 Planctomycetota bacterium | reverse complement strand
GGGCCTGCCTGTGGCGGCGCTCCACCAACCACCCCCTGGGGCCCCAGGAGACCTACCGCGCCGGCTACCCGGGCCGGATCGGCCACGAGGCCTTCGGGGTGATCCTGCCGCTCCTGCAGCCGAGCGAGCTGGTCATGTGGGCGATCCGCCTCAGCAAGGACGTGATCGAGCACCCCTTCGCCGCCGAGGAGCTGCTGGAGGCGGGCGACGTGACCGTCAGCCTGCGGGTGATCCCGTTCGCCCGCGGGAGCGCGGGCGACCTGTGGGGGCTGGCGAACCGGCAGCTGGAGGAGATCCACGAGCGACAGCAGCAGGCCCGGCGCGATCCGGAGGCGCTCCGCGAGGCCGTGAACACGATCCGGATCTTCCACGGCGGGCGGTGGCTGACCTCCAGCGAGTTCTCGCGCGAACGTGCCAGCTGAGGAGGTCCCCCCCGCGCTGAGCCTGGTGGTGCCGACCCTCGACGAGGAGTCGGCGATCGGCCCCTTCCTCGACGCGCTGCTCCCGGTGCTGGACGGTCCGCTGGCGCACCTGGCCGCCGAGGTGCTGGTCATGGACGACGCCTCCCGGGACCGGACGGCGGAGATCGCGCGCGAGCGCCTCGGTGAGCGGGGCCGGGTGATCGTGCGCCGCTCCCTGCCCGGGCTCTCCCGGGCGGTGATCGAGGGGTGGCGTCAGGGCCGCGGGCGCCTGCTGGGCGTCATGGACGCCGACCTCAGCCACCCCCCCGCGCTGCTCCCCGAGCTGGTGACGGCGATCGAGGCGGGCGGCGCCGACGTCGCGATCGGCACCCGCTACATGCCCGGCGGCGGCGTCGCCGGGTGGCCGCTGCGCCGCCGCCTGGCCTCACAGGTCGCCCGCGGCCTGGCGCGCACGCTGGTCCGCCCCCGCGACCCCCTGTCGGGCTTCCTCCTGCTGCGGCGGGAGGTGATCGAGGGGGTGGAGCTCGACCCCACGGGGTGGAAGATCGGCCTCGACGTGCTGGCGCGCGGCCGCTACCGCCGCGTGGCCGAGGTGCCCTACACCTTCCACGACCGGGCCTACGGAGCGTCCAAGTTCGGCCCTACGGCGGTCGTGGACTTCCTGGAGCACACCGCCCGCCTGCGCTGGCACCTGACCCAGCGCGGGGTCGTCCGCCGGTAGCCCGCTCCGCTCACGATCGGTCTGGGGGAGGCTGTCGCAAGACGCGAGGAGCGCCTCGCGAGGAGCCCTATCGAACACGGAATATCAACAGGGAGTATCAACGAGAACAGCGAACGGCTCGTCCTCCGAGACCGGAACGGGTTGCCTCCAGCGGAGCCACTCCCTGTTCCCATTCCCTGTTTGCTGTTGATGTTCCGTGTTCGATCTCTTCAGGCTACCGCGGCTGCCTCTTGCGACAGCCTGGGGGGGCGGAGCCCCCCCAGGAACCACACGTCGCTTACTCGCCGAAGGACGAGGCGACCTTCTTCTGCAGCTCGCCCGAGCGGTACAGCTCGTGGACGATGTCGCAGCCGCCGATGAACTCGCCGTCGATGAACAGCTGCGGGATCGTGGGCCAGTTGCTGTGCTCGGAGAGCACGTAGCGGTACTCGGGGTGCTCGAGGACGTTCTTGTCTCCGAACGGCTTCTCGAGGCGCCGCAGCACCTCGACCGTGGCCGCGGAGAAGCCGCACATGGGCTGGTTCGCGGTGCCCTTCATGAAGAGCATGATCTTGTTGTCGGCGATGCGCTGCTTGACGTCCTCGAGCATCGCCTCGCGGGTCAGGGTCTCCGCCATGGGTGTTCCTCCTACGCTTGCTGGGCCTCGGCCTCGGCCGGGGTCAAGGTCGTGAGCTGGAGCGCGTGGATCGACTCGTCGGCCGGGAGCATCTTGTCCTTCACCGTGGCGTAGACCATCTGGTGGCGCTGGACCAGGCTCTTCCCGTCGAAGGCGGGCGCGACGACCACCGCGCTCCAGTGGTTGCCGCCCCCGATGTCCCGGACCCTCGCCTGGGCCCCTCCGATACCGCCCTCGATGCGGGCCACGATCTCGTCGGCCGTAATCACGCGCGCTCCTCGCTGAAAAACCGGACCGTGAAGGTCCAGATATACGGGATCCGCGAGGACCCGTCTACTCTCCCGGTTCGCCGGCCGCCGGGAGCAGCGTCGCCCGCGCCAGCGCCCGGGCCTGGTGCGGGTCCGGCCGCGGCCCGCTCCCGCCGAAGCGCACCTCGTAGTAGGCCTCGATCCAGGCCTCCACTCCGCCCGGCCACGCCTCCTGGTGCAGCTCTCGCCGCACGCGCCGCGCCAGCTCCAGGGGCGTCTCCGCCGCGCCGCGGGGGTAGCCGCGTCGCGCCAGGGCCGACAGCAGCAGCGCCAGCCCCGGGTCGGTGGGCGACGGGGGCCCGGCGCCGCCCGCCCGCGCGCGCAGCGCCCGCCCCACCAGGAGCGCCGCTCCCAGCGCGGCCGCCAGCGCGGCCGCCACCGCGGCCGCCAGCCCGATCGGCCCCAGCGCGTCCCGCGCCCGCTGCGCCGCGTCGCTGACCTGGGTCCAGGCGTTGCGCTGGTCGTAGGCGTCGAAGGCGATCACTCGCGCCAGCCACTGCAGCTCCAGCCACTCCAACAGGCCGCGGACCGCGTCGCCCAGGCCGCCGGCCTCGCTGTTCGGGTCGGCGGGGGTGGGGTCGAAGCGCTCCCACCCGCGCTCGGTCAGCGCCTCGACCCAGGCGTGGGCGTTGCTCTGCCGCACCGTGTAGGTCTCGCTCCACTCGCTGTACTCGCCTCCCCGGAACCCGGTGACCAGGCGCGCCGGCACCCCCACGCTGCGCAGGAGCAGGACGTGCGCGGAGGCGAACAGCTCGCAGTGCCCCTCGCGCTTGTGGAACAGGAAGTCCTCGACGGGCTCCGTCCCCTCCGTCCGCCTGCCCTCGGTCGTGTAGCGGTAGCGGGCCGCGAGGTACCGCTCCAGGGCCGCGGCGATCGCGGAGGGAGACGGCTGCGCGTCCCGGAC
>JAWLGW010001046.1:0-2981 GCA_041690735.1 Planctomycetota bacterium | reverse complement strand
GGCGCGCCTGGCGTCAGGCGCGCAGCCGCTAGCGCGCGCTAGGGAGCGCCCCCCGCCAGCCGCGTCGCGAGGCCACGCAGCAGCGCCGCGCCGTCGCCCGTAAAGGCGCTGCCGTGCATGCAGGCCAGGGTGGCCGGGCTCAGCGCCGCCAGGCGCTCCAGGGTGGCGCCGGTGTGAGGGGCGTGGGCGAAGTAGTCCATGACCCCCCGGAACCCCTCGCTCCGCTCCAGCAAGGCCTCGTCGCTCGTCACCGCCGGGTGCTCGGCGCCGCCCTGGGTGAACAGGTCGCCGCACAGGAGGGTGCGGGTGGTCTCCTCGAACAGGTAGCCGCAGTCCCAGCCGTGCGGGACGTGGGGCGCGTCGACCCAGGTGAGGGAGCGCTGGCCGAGGCTCAGCGTCTCGCCGTCCGCCAGGGCGCGCGGCGGCCGGTCGGCCAGGTCGCCGATCGAGACCATGGCCGCCACGGCGCTGCACACGGGCTCGGCCCCCGGCGCCGCCGCCAGCCACTCGTTGAGGGCGCCGCACTCGTCGGCCTCGACGTGCGACAGCCCCACGTACCGCAGGCGCTCGACCGGCAGCACCCGCCCGACGGCCTCCCGCACCGCGCCGAACAGGGCGCGCGGCCCGGTGTGGAACAGCAGCGGCGCCTCGTCGACCACCAGGATCTGGTTGAACGTGAAGCCGCCCGCGGCGGCGACCGGGGTGCTGATGCGATAGATCTGCGGGCCGATCTCGTCGACCGTGGTGGTGCTCTCGGCGGTCATGCTCCCTCTCTGGGCAAGGTCCAGCGGCCCAGCGTAACCAAGAGCGGGGAGGAGGATGCCGAGGCGCAGTCCGCCGTCGAAGCGACGAATCCGCCGAGCGGAGCCCTAGCCGGCATTTCTCACGATCCCTGCGCAGCAGGGTCGTGGGAAATGCCGAGCCAGTTGGGGCGCCTGGCCTTACGTCGCACGCTCGTGCGGCTGCTGGGAGTACACACTGTTCGCCGCGACGTAGGGCTCCATGCGCCCCAACCAACCACACTGTCTAGCCTGGCTTCCGAAGCCGGCGCAGCCGGCGAGGAATCCAGGCTAGGCCGCGTCCAGAGACGACTCCAGCATGCTCGTCGGTCCGCCGCGGCTGGCTTGGTGACTCGCGCTCGCGGTCGACCACGACCACGACCACGAGTCACCGACGAGGACTGCTGGATCTGTTCCTGGACGCCTCCTTAGAACTTCACCTCCACCTGGGCGTACCACCAGTCCTGGTCGCCGGTCTCGCCGCCTTGCGCGCGCCCGGTGTCGCGCACGTAGTCGCCCGAGAAGAAGTGGGAGTAGCCGGTCATGAAGAACACGTGCTCCCACAGGGCGTACTTCACGAACAGGTCCAGCTCGCTGCCGAGGTAGCTGCCGGCGTCGCCGCTCGTGTCTCGCCGCACCGGGCCGCGGCCGGGGGCGAACCATGCGTCCTCGCGCTGGGCCAGCCAGAAGTGGTGGGTGTCGAGGTGGAGCGACAGGCCCTTGGCCGGCGCGACCCGGGCGCCCAGCTGGACCGCGTGGATGTTGCGCCACAGGACCAGGTCCATGTGCCCGTGATAGAAGTGGCCGAACGGCAGCAAGGGGTCGAAGCTCTCGGTGCGCCCGTCGGTGGGGTCCTCGTCGCCCGAGGCGTAGGCGTACTCGGCGACGAAGCCCATGGAGACCCCGTCGGTCACCTTGAAGTCGGCCCAGGTCCGCACGGCGCCCGCGTAGGCCGAGATCCGGTCCCCCGCCTGATCGCCCCACTGGTACACCAGCTCACCCGAGTAGCCGAGGGGGCCCAGGTGGCCCTTGGCGCGCACGCCGAGGGTGAAGTCCTTGCGGTCGCCCGGGCGGGCCGAGGTCTCGCTGGAGAACACCCGGTCCGACAGGTGGCGCCAGTAGAGGTAGGCGTCGAGCTCGTGATCGGGGATCGTCCGCACCGAGGCGTACAGGCCGGAGAGCCAGAAGTCGTCGTTCTCGTCGCGGTCGGTGAAGGGGCGGGTGAGGGCGGCGCCCTCGGCCAGGTTGGCGGCGAAGCCGGCGAACCAAAAACCCTTGGGGGCGTACGTCAGCATGGCCCCGTCCCAGGCCCGGGCCACGTTGTCCCAGTCGAGCCCGCTCACCAGCCGGGCGTCGCCCAGGGAGGGGACCTCCCACCGGCCGGCCTTCACCGCGAAGTCCTTGACCCCCAGCAGGTCGACGTACTCCAGGAAGCCCTGCCGCAGGTGGATCTCCGCCACGTCGGCGCCGATCGCCCGATCGCCCCACAGGCGGCTGTCCTGCAGCTCGATGAACACCCGCAGCGGCTCGAGCACCTTGAAGTCGAACCACAGGCGGGTCCGCATGGCGACGAAGTCGGTCCCGGCGTCGTCCTCGTCGCCCGGCGGTCGGCCGAAGGTGCCCGGGATCCGGTAGTCCGCCGGGTCGCGCAGCTCGCCGCGCAGGCGCAGGGCGCCGCCGATCGCGAGCTCGAGGGCGCCCGGCAGCTTCAGCTGCAGGCCGTCCTGTTCCTCCTCTTCGGGCACCAGGGCGGGGTCGAAGCGGAAGGTGTCGCCGGCGTCCTGGATCGGGGCCGTCGCCCCGTTGTCGGTCCTGGCGCTCGACGGCGGCTCGCCCTTGAGGCGGGTCACCTCCTCCTCCAGCGCGCGCAGCCGCTCCTGGAGCGCCTCCACCGTGGCGGGCTCAGCCTCCTGCGCCGAGGCCGAGCGCGTCAGCCCCGCGAGCGCGGCCGTGAGGATCAGCGCCGCTCCGCTCCCTGCCTTCATGGTCCCCCTCCTGGTCTCGATCTGACGACCGCCTTCGATTGGAGCAGGCAGCCCGCTGAGATTGGAGCGCCAAGGGTTGCTCTAGATCAAGGACAGGCGACTCAACCGAACCAGCCCCGCTTCTTCTTGCTCGTCCCGGGCTGCAGGGGCGGGGGGCCCGACCGTGAGGCGCCGGCGGGGGCGGGGCGGGCGGCGCCCGCAGCGCCCGCCGGCCGGG
>JAWLGW010001045.1:0-2981 GCA_041690735.1 Planctomycetota bacterium | reverse complement strand
CGCGCTGCGCGCCGCGCTCTCCTTCGGGGCCGCAGAGCGCGGGCGCGTCCGCGGCGGCGGCGAGCCCCGCGGCGGCGCGGTCGAGGAGCAGGTCCACTTTGGGGTGCAGAGCGACGCCGCGGGGCGCTTCGAGCTGGGAGGCCTGCTGCCAGGGGAGGTCCTGCTGGGGGTCGCCTCCCGGGGCTGGGCGTCCGCCGGGGCGGCGACGCGCGCCGCGGTCGACGCCCCTGAGGTGCGGCTGGTGCTCGAGGCCGGAGCGCGAATCGAGGTCCGGGTCGTCGACGCCGAAGCGGCGCCCGCTCACGGGGCGCACGTCGAGGTGGTCCGCCTCGGAGAACGCTGGGGGCTATCGACCGAGACCGTTCAGGGCGCAGCCTCCTTCGGGTCGCTGGAGGCGGGGCGGTACGAGGTCCGGGTGACCTTCGGGCGCGCCCGGGGCTTCCCCGACAAGGCGGTCGAGGTGACCCTGCGCCCGGGCGAGCGCCAGGTGGTGCGGGTCGCCGCGGAGCCCGCGGCGGGGCAGGGGACCGTGACCTGCGCGGTCACCGACGCGGAGGGTCGTCCGGTGTCGGGGGCGCTGGTCCTCCTGCGCCCGGCAGGGGAGCCCACCTGGGAGCGGAGCCGGGAGGTCCGCACCGGCGCCGACGGCGTGGCCCGCTTCTCGGGGTTGCCGCACGGCCGCTACGAGCTGCAGGCGAGCGAGGACCTGTTCGGTCCGGCAGGGGCCACGGTCGCCCTCGACGAGCGCGAGGCGTGGGTGGAGCTCCAGGTCGCGGCGCGCCGCCCGATCCGAGGCGTCGTGGTGGACGGGGTGGGGCGGCCGGTGCCCGGCGCCACGGTCACACTGTTCCCGCTCGGCGGCGGCGGCGGCACCTCCGCGGCCGCCGACGAGGCGGGGCGGTTCCGATTCGCGGCCTACCCGGCGGGCCCGGTGTCGGTCGCGGTGAACGCGGCGGGCTTCAGCGACCTCCACACCCTGGAGCGGAACGACGGCGAGCCCTGGCGGCTGGTCCTGGCGCGCGGGCGCGCCGTCGCGGCCTGGGGCCGGGTGGAGGCGCCCGACGGGACGCCGGTCCGGGCGGCCCTCTCCTCAGGCATGGGCGAGCTCGGGAACCACGCCAAGGTCGTGGACGGCTGCTTCCGTCTGGAGTTCGACGGCCTCGAGCTTCAGGACGCCGGCGTCCTGTGGGTCCGGGTGGGGGAGGCGGCCCCGGTGCAGGCTCCGCTGGCTGCCGGCCAGACCGAGGTGGACCTCGGCCACCTGCCGCTTCAGCCCGGCTGCACCCTGCGGGGTCGCGTGGTCGCCCCGCCCGGCTGGCTGAAGGAGGCGCCCGAGCGGACGTTCCTCGGGGTGAGCGCCTGGCCGGGCTCCGTCGACGACACCAAGATCGGCCCCGATGGCCGGTTCGAGCTGCGGGGTCTCCCGGCCGAGCCGTTCTCCCTCGAGGTGGGGGTCCTGTCCGAGGACCTCGCCTCGACCCTGGCGCGCAGCCTGCGCGTCGACCCGGTGGCCACGCCCGACCTCGGCGTGATCGAGCTGCGCGAGGAGGACGTGCGGCGCCAGCCGCAGATCCCGGCCGAGTTCGACTGCCTCCAGGTCACGATCACCGATCCGGCAGGCCTCCTCGCGCGCATGGGCTTTGAGGACGGGGACCTCGTGGTGGGGCTCGACGGCCAGACGTTCGAGGGCCCCGAGCAGATCATGGGGGCGTTCGAGAGGCTCTCCCGTCCCGGCGCCGTGACGTTCGACCTGCTGCGCGAGGGGGAGCCGACGTCGATCGAGGTCGTCGATTACCTGCAGCGGCTGACGGAGGCCGGCCCCACCCGCGCGGGGGGAACGGTCACGCCGCGCGAGCGGTGAGGTCCGCGCCGGCCCGCTTGGTGAGCGGGCTGGCGAGGGCGGCCTCCAGCGAGGGGCGCCTGCGAGCGAACCGGCGGCGGCGCGACCCGTCGGTCCCGTCGCCGCCGGCGCCCGTGGCGAGCAACTTCCGATAAGCCCCCGACGCGGCTCGCGGGGGCCGCGGCGAAGGGGAATAATGCCGCGCCTGGAGGCTCCCCGTGCCCGAGCGCACCCGCTACGAAGGCGTGCACACCGCGCTGACCGTCGTCCCCGTGAGGCCCGGCCTGGTGCTCATGGTGTTCGAGGGGCACCACGACGTGGGCGAGCTGGGGACGGCGCCCTTCGAGGCGCTGGCTCGGGAGCTGGAGCGCGCCCCGCGGCTGCGGCTGTTCTTCGACGCCCGCGACGTACGGGGCGCCTCGGTCGGGGTGAGCGAGGCCTGGGCCCGCTGGCTGGGCGAGCACCGGGAGCGGATCGAGCGGCTCGACATGCTGGTCGGGTCGCGCCTGCTGGCGGTCACCGGCGAGTTCGTGCGCCGCTACGCGGACCTGACCGAGCGGATGCACGTCGACGCGGACGCCGCCGCCTTCGAGCGCGCCGTCTATCAGGCCCTGGTGGGGGCGGACCTCAACTTCCGATAAGGTCCCTTATGTTGCGTCCGGCGGCCCGTAAGCCGCGGACTTACGTTCCGGAGAGCTCGACCAGGACGCCCCCCGCGCTCTTGGGATGAATGAACGCCACCCGGTGGCCGCCGGCGCCGGGTCGCGGGGCGTCGCCGACGAACTGGAAGCCCGCGGCGCGGAGCCGGGCCACCTCGGCGTCGATGTCCTCGACGGCCAGGCACACGTGGTGGACGCCTTCGCCCCGCTTGTCGATCGCGCGCTGCAGCGGGCTCTCGGGCGAGGTGGGCTGCAGGAGCTCGATCCGGCTCTCGCCGACCTCGAAGAAGGCCACCTCGACCTGCTCGGTCGCCACCACCTCGCGCCCCCGGGGCTGTGACCCCAGCAGGGCCGCGAACAGCCCCTCGGCCTGCCCCAGGTCGCGCACCGCGATCCCCAGATGATCGATCCGCGTCGCCATCGCTCGCTCCTCGAGTCCTTCGTGTGGGGGTCAGCGCCCCTGCCGCAAGTGTTCCAGCTTG
>JAWLGW010001044.1:0-2984 GCA_041690735.1 Planctomycetota bacterium | reverse complement strand
CGAAGCGGCCGGGCTGGATGCGAAGCCGGCCGCATCAGCGTCGTTGTTGGCCCGGATATGGAGCGACGAAGTCGCGCAATATCCGGGTTAAGCTCGGCGCTTCAGCAAGGAGAGGGACCATGCGCATCCCCACCGCGGCGGCCGCCCTCGTGGCGCTGCTGCTCCCCCTCGCCGCCCGCGCGGACGAGCCCCGGATCGACTACAGCGAGCTCAGCAACGGCCTCGACCTGATCGTGGTCGAGAAGCACGACGCGCCCCTGGTGACGATCGAGATCGCGGTCCGGACGGGCTCGTTCACCGAGACCCCCGACACCAACGGGCTGTCCCACCTGTACGAGCACATGTTCTTCAAGGGGAACGCCGCCCTGCCCACCCAGGAGCGGTACATGGCCCGGGTGGCGGAGCTGGGGATCAGCTTCAACGGCACCACCTCCACCGAGCGGGTGAACTACTTCTTCACCCTCCCCTCGCGGAACTTCGCCGCCGGCATGCAGTTCATGCACGACGCCCTGCTGAGCCCGCTGTTCAACATGGAGGAGATGAAGAACGAGCGGAAGGTGGTGATCGGCGAGTACGACCGCAACGAGGCCAACCCCATGCACTACCTGTGGGAGGGCCTGCGCGAGCACATGTACGGGGACGAGGCCTACCGCAAGAACCCGCTGGGCGAGCGCGACGTGATCCTGTCGGCCACCCAGCAGACCATGTATGAGTTCAAGGAGCGCTACTACCTGCCGAACAACGCCTGCCTGCTGGTGGTGGGCGACGTCAACCTGACCGAGGCCAAGGTCCTGGCCGAGAAGCTGTTCGGGATCAACCGCTGGCGGCCCGGCCCCGACCCCCACGCGATCCCCCGTCCGCCCCTGCCGCGCCTGCAGGAGACCCAGGCGTTCGTGGTGACCCGGGAGACGCCGGTGGTGGTCCTGGGGGCCCGCTGGCCCGGGCCCGACGTGACCCGCGACGAGCGGGCGACCTTCGTGGCGGACGTGTGGGGCACGCTGCTGGGCCTCCCCCACGGCCGGTTCCAGCGGACGTTCCGCGACGGCGGGCTCGCCAACGAGGTCTCGATGCACTACTACACCCAGCGCGAGGGCGGCGAGATCAACTTCACCGGCCTGGTCCGCGACGGGAAGGCGTTCCAGGTGCGCGACGCCCTCCTCGGCGAGGTGGCCGCCATGGCCGAGGCCGGCTACTGGAGCGAGGAGGAGCTGGCCCTGGCCAAGCGCACCCTGCGGATCAACCGGGCCTACGAGGCCGAGCAGGGGGCGAACCTGTCGCACACCCTCAGCTTCTGGTGGGCGTCCTCGAGCGTGGACTACTACCAGCGCTACCTGGACGCGATCGACACGGTCACCCTCGAGGAGCTGCGGGGCTTCGTCCGTAATTACATGGTCGGGCGTCCCCTGGTGCTGGGCGCCCTCGCCAGCGAGGCGAGCGCGCAGCGGCTGGGGCTGACCGCGGAGGCCCTGCGCCCGGCCGAGACCGAGGACGCGGCCGCCGCCACGGCGGTGCAGGAGCTGCACCTCCAGAACGGCCTGCAGGTGATCTTCCGCCGCGAGCCCGCCGCGGCCGTCAGCGGGCTGCAGCTGTTCGTGGACGGCGGGTGCCTCACCCTCGAGCCCGAGCTGCAGGGGATCGACAAGCTCCTCCTGTCCACGCTCCTCGACGGCAGCAAGCGGACCCCGCGGGAGGCGGTCCAGGCGCAGCTGGTCGCCCTCGGCGCCCAGAGCGGCAACGACACCAACTACGACCTGTCCCGCCTATCGCTGGCCGCCCCCAAAGAGAGCTTCCCCCAGGCCGTGGCCCTGCTGGCCGAGTGCCTGCGGGAGCCGCTGTTCGACCCCGAGGTGGTGGCGCAGCGGCGGAGCCAGATGGCGGAGGCCCTCAACGCCGAGCGGGGGGACCCGGACAAGTACGTGGTGCGGGTGCTCAACGAGAAGTACTTCGCCGGCCACCCTTACCGGCTGCGGCCCGACGGCACCCTGGAGACGCTGGGAGCGCTGACGGCCGAGGCGCTGCGCGCGCGCCTCAGCGAGGTCCTGACCACCGGCCGCGCCCTCCTGGTCCTGGTCGCCGACATGGAGCGGGACCAGGCGCAGGCCCTCCTGCAGCGCCACTTCGGCTGGATCCGCCAGGAGGCGTTCGAGCGGCCGGCGCTGCCGGCGTACACCCCGGAGGGGCTGGTGGGCTTCGAGCAGCGCGACATCCCGACCACCTACGTGATCGGCAAGACCGCCAGCCCCGCGCCGGGCGACGCGGACTACCCGGCGGCCCGGATCGCCCTGTCCCTGCTGCGCAAGCGGCTGTGGGAGAGCCTGCGCACGCGGCACGCCCTCACGTACGCGCCCGCCGCGGGGATCTCCATGTTCCGCAGCAACTACGCCTACGTGTACGCGTCCACCACCCAGCCTGCGCGCGCGATCGAGCTCATGTTCGAGGAGCTCCGCCGCCTGCGGGAGGAGCCCGTCGACCCCACCGAGCTCATGGGCCTGGTCAGCCAGGAGGAGACCCGCGCCTACACCGCCCGGGAGTCGGCGGCCAGCCACGCCAGCGGCCTGGGGACCTCGGAGCTGATCGACGGCAGCTGGCACGGCTACTACACCCTGCCCGCCGCCCTGGGCCGGGTGACCCCCGCCGACGTGCAGCGGGTCGCCCAGACGTACCTGACGGACTTCACCTGGGGCCTGATCGGCCCCGAGCCCGTCGCCGAGCCGGTGCTCCAGGGCGAGCCGGCGGCGGCGGGGAGCAGCGGCAAGTAGCAGGAGGCCATGGCCGACGATGGCCTGGTGCGAGACGTGCGAAGAGAACACGGGAGTTCACCGGCGCGCTCGTCGAGGACCTCGCGCTCGAGCAGCACCTCGGCCAGGGTCTTCTGGTAGCCTGCGACCCGGACCTCCTCCATGAGGGCCAGCACGTCGTCGGCCGAACCGCCCTCGTCGGCCTGGATGAAGTTGGCGTGCTTGGTCGACACCTCGGCGCGGCCC
>JAWLGW010001043.1:0-2989 GCA_041690735.1 Planctomycetota bacterium | reverse complement strand
GGCGCGCGGGCCGTCTCCCTCGGCCGCGCCCCCCACACGGCCGAGCTCGACTACGTGGCCCTCGACTTCCTGGGGGTGGTCGCCGACCTCGAGCACCCCACCCCCCACCGCTCGGCCTGCCACGTCGGCGTCCCGGTCCGCAAGGTCCTGCCCGGCTCCCCCGCCGAGCGCGGCGGGATCGGCCGCCGCGACCGGGTGATCTCGGTCGATGGTCGGATCGTGCGTGACGCGGTCGACATCCGTGACCGGGTGCAGGACCGCAAGAGCAGCCGGGTGCGGGTGGTCGTGATCCGCGGGGACCGGCTGGTGCAGCTGGAGGTCTTGTTCGAGTAGGGCCGCAGCGGGAGAGATCGAGCCGCAGGGAAGCCACTCCTGGCGGCTGTCGCTCCTCATGGCGGGCTGTCGCTTCAAGCGAGCGCCTCGCGAGCTGTCGCTGAATGAAGCCGCTCCTTGGAGCCGGCTTCATTCAGCGCAGAGCGGCAGAGTCGCGGCGAGCGCTCACATGACGAGAGGTGGCTGCTTCGGCCAGCGTCCGTGGATCCTCGTCAAAGCGACAGCGACTCCCTCCCGCGGCTCCCCCTCATCCCCTGCGGCTCCCCCCGAGCTAGACTCCCTCAATGGCCTGGACCCCCCACGACCGGCTCGGCTCGTACCTGCTCCTGGAGTGCCTGGGTCGGGGCGGGTTCGCCGAGGTGTGGCGGGCGCGTCCGGATCCCGCGGCCGTCCTCGACCTCGGTCCGCGGGAGCGGCTGGTGGCGCTGCGGACCCTGGCCGCCGTCCTGCGGGCCCACGAGCGGCGCGCGGCCGGCCTCCTCATCAACCTGGCGGACAGCCTGGAGCTGTTGACGGTCGGCCAGACCCGGGCCGAGGCGAACATCCCCGCCGCCCTGGTCGAGGCCCATCAGGCGGTCCTGCCTCAGGCGCTGGAGTGGCTGGGGGCGCTGGCGCAGGACGGCGCCCTGGACGTGGCCCTCAAGGTGCCCTTCCACGACGGGTGGGTGCGTCAGCTCCGCCGGGAGGAGGACATCCTCAAGTCGGTGCGCCACCCCAACCTCGTCGAGCAGTACCAGCTCGACCTGCTGCACGAGCCGCCCTACCTCGCCATGGAGCTGATCGAGGGCTGGAGCCTGCGTGAGGCGCTGCGCACCGAGCCCCTGCCGCCCATGGCGAAGATCCTGGCGGTCATGGACCAGCTGCTGCACGTGCTGGAGTACCTGCACCGGCGCGGCCTGGTCCACGGCGACGTGAAGCCCGAGAACATCGTCATGCAGAAGGACGGCACCCTGCGGCTGATCGACCTCGGCCTGGGGCAGGTGAGCCAGGCCGTCATGCGCGACACCTACCTGTCGCTGTCGCTGGCCTCACGGGTGCCGATCCTGGGGACGCTGTCCTACATGGCGCCGGAGGTGCGCCGCGGCGAGGCGACCCGGCCGACGTCCGACCTGTACTCGGCCGGGATCATCCTGTACGAGATGCTGGTGGGCGACGTGCCCACGGGCATGACGCTGCCCAGCGAGGCCGCCGCCCACCGGGGCCTGACCGAGCGGTTCGACGTGCTGCTCAAGTGGATCCTGCACCCCGAGGCGGAGCGCCGCATCCAGAGCGCGGCCGAGCTGCGCGAGCGGGTGCTGATCTCCCTCAACCCGCGGGAGCGCCACCCGCTGGGCACCGGCGCCGTGAAGGTGCGCGCCCGCGAGGGCACGCGGGACTTCGATCAGTGGGCGCTCGAGCAGGCGTCGCCGTTCATCGCCGGCGACTGGGTGGGCGACTACCAGCTGGAGGAGCCGCTGGGGCGGGGCGGGTTCGGCGAGGTGTGGCGGGCCAAGCTCGGGCCGTGGGCCCGACCGGGCGAGGGGGCGCGCGAGGTGGCCCTCAAGATCGCGCTGGGCGCCCACGGCACCGACTCGCTGGCGCGGGAGGCGGCCGTGGGCGAGCGGCTCGACCACGCCGGCGTGCCGCGCGTCCACGAGGCGCACCTCGACCACGACCCGGCTTATCTGGTGGTCGACTTCGTCCGCGGTCAGAGCCTCCGCATGCGCCTCAACGAGCGCGGCCGGCTCGACCCCGATCAGGCCATGCCCCTGCTGCGCAGCCTCATGCAGGTGCTCGACCACTGTCACGCCCGGGGCGTCGTCCACCGCGACCTCAAGCCCGAGAACCTGTTGATCGACGAGGAGGCCGGCACCCTCCACCTGCTCGACTTCGGCCTGGCCTCCGCCGAGTCCTCCGCGGCTGTGTCGCGGATGCACCTGTCGAAGGACCTGCGGACGGGCGAGCCCGACGACGGGGGGACGTTCGAGTACCTGGCGCCCGAGCGGCGGCGAGGCGAGGAGGCCGGGCCGGCGGCGGACGTGTACGCGGCCGGCGTGATCCTGTTCGAGGTGCTGACGCTCGAGCTGCCGCGCGGGCTGACGCGGCTGCGCGAGCTGTGCGGCGCGCCCGCTTCGCTGGAGGCCCTCTGCCAGCGCATGCTGGCGCCCGACCCGGCCAGCCGCCCCAGCCCCCGAGAGGTCGCCCGGCAGCTGGACACCGAGCCGGTGTGGACCAAGTTCTTCGGCGCGCGCGGACGGCGGACCGGCCGGCGCCGCCGCGTCCGCTCCAGCGTGCCAGCGGGCGCCGTGGCGGTCCCGGCGGCCGGCGCCCTGGCGCTGGGCGTGGCCGCGGCGCTCCTCGCCCAGCGCGGCGGCGCGCCCTGGCTGCCCACCCTGTTCGGCAGCCTGGGGCTGCTGCTCACCCTGTGGCTCGCGCTCGACCCCCGCTTCGAGCTCGAGCGGGCGCAGCGGGGCCTCGCCGGCGCGGGGGCCTTCCTGGCGGCCGGTGTGGCGGCGGCGCCCCTCGGGCTCGCTCCCGCCGCCTCGACCCTGCCCCAGTCGACGGCGACGGCCTCGCAGGCGGCGCGCGTCGAGTCGCTCCTGGCCCGCCTGAGCACGTCGTCGTCCTCCCTCCAGCTCGACCAGCCGGTCGAGGTGCTGGCGCTGGCGGTGGAGCG
>JAWLGW010001042.1:0-2989 GCA_041690735.1 Planctomycetota bacterium | reverse complement strand
CTCGGAGAGGCGTCGATCAGGTCTACCCCGGTCGGATCTAGTATCCTCGGCAGCGTCGGGCTTGAGCTCTTGGTCCGCCTTAGCACCCTAGGACGGAGGAGTTCAGCCCGCCCTGCTGTGGGCCGCGCGCTCCTGATCGGCGGTCGCCGCCAGCTCTCGCGCCAGCCCGGCGCGCTCCTCGAGGGCCTTCGCCAGGGTCTCGTTCGCGACCTGCTGCCGGTCCTCACCAGCCTCGAGCCGTCGCCGAACCTGCACCAGCACCGGGTCTGCCAGCCCCTCGGGCATGGAGGGCGCCCTGCCCTCCCCCTGCGCCAGGAGCCCTCTCAGCAGCGAGATCCGGTGCTCGAGGGTTCGCAGCTCGTCGGCCAGAGCCGTGGGGCCAAAGGGATCGGCCGCCCGCTGGAAGAGCTCCTGCGGCTGGACGAGGTCGATCTGCACGCCCAAGGCGTCCAGCACCTCGAACAGGGTGTTCGAGGCGAAGTGCTTCTTGCCCGCCAGCACTCGACTCAGGTGCCCCTGGTCGATCCCCGTCTCCTTGCAGAAGGCGTAGCGGGACCCGAAGCGCTCCTCGATCAGGTCGGCGAGGTGGTCGCGGTAGTCGGGCGGGGCGACCTTGCCCTCGGCGATCCCCAGCCGAGCGGCGAGGTCCTGGCAGATCCGGTAGGGCGCCGAGCCGACGGCGACCTTCTTCTTCCACAGGCGCGCGCGGCCGAGCGCCAGCCAGTCCCGGCGGAAGTCCTCCCAGGCCGGGCGCTGCCGGTACAGCGCGAACACCTCGCCCAAGAACGCCTGCTCCTCGGCCGAGAGCTGATCGAGGTCGAAGCGGCGTCCCGAGAGGCTGCGGTAGGTCTTGTCCATGATCGATCCCTCACGCGTCGGTCAGGAAGCCGTCTTCCGGCGTCCCTCGACGAACTCGACCAAGCCACGCACCGACAGGTACATGCACTCCTGGTCGAAGGTGTTGGCGACCCGGCGCAAGAGCGCTCGCAGCGCGTCCACCTGGCTCTCGGGGATCGCCGCCAAGTAGCGGTAGCTCTGGTCGCGGATCCGCTCGCCGCCTCGGCCCTGGTACTGCCCCGCCACCGGGCGGACCGCCACGAACACCTGCTCGGGCCCGGTCGCGCCCTGGAAGGTGGTGTAGAGGGCGTCGTCGAGGGCGTTCCAGGCGAGCGGCGGGTGCGGCTGCTTGTCGCTGTTCCGCACCAGCGGCACCAGGAAGTAGCACTCGACGACGGGGGCTTTGGCTCTAGCCATGCCATGCTCCTCATGCTGACCTGGCATTGACCACTGGTCAAGCAGTCGGTTGACCTGCGGTCAAGTATGTTTTCTGGGTCCGACGGCCGGCGAGCGGCGCACCCTGTCAAGGCGGGCCACCGCCCGGTGAAGGTCCGACCGCTCCGCGCCCAGATAGCGGGCGGTGGTCGCCAGCCGCTGGTGGCCGAGCAGCACCCGCACCGCCTCGACCGAGACGCCCCGCGCCACCAGGTGCGTGGCCAGGGCTCGGCGCAGCTGGTGGGGGTGGACGTCGAGACCTGCCCGCCACCCGGCCTTTCGGACCAGGACCAGCACGTCTCCGCTGCGGAGCGACCGCCCGTAGCGCGATAGCAGCAGGGTGTCGTGGGCCTGCCGCTCCGCCCGCTCCGCCAGCACCGTGCGGCCCTGCGCGAGGTAGCGGCGCAGGGCAGGCAAGGCGCGGGGCGGCAGCGGCAGCGCCCGCGACTCGCCCCGCTTGGCGCGCCCCTCGTGCCCGGGGCGAGGTTCTCGCGCAGGAGGCTCTCCTCGTAGGCAGCGAGCCGCCGCAACCGCGCCGCTTCGCCGGCATGGGTGACGGGCCCCACCTCGCTCGCCCGCTCGGCGAGGTAGCGGACGACGCGGGGATCAAGCGCAACGTGACCCCGCACACCCTGCGGCGGACGTGCGCCACCCACCTCCTCAAGACCGGCGACCGCGACCCTGTCCGACAGCGCCTGGAGGCGCGCGAAGCCCGGGGGGGTCTGGCGGCCATTCTCATGGGAGTAGATGTCGATTGAGGCGGAGGCCTTGAACTGCAGGAGCGCCCCGCCGCCCCACACGTACTGCCGCACCACGTCGCCGGCCGAGTCGGTCTCCTCGATCACCGTGCCGCCGAGGTAGTAGTAGCGCACGTCCTCGTCCACCACCCCGTTGAGGTCGTGATCGACGTCCCGGGCGATCCGCCGGCTCTTGTGGTCGTAGGCGTAGGTTGCGAGTGTGGTGCTCGAGCTCTTGTCGACCACCTCCACCAGGCGGTTGTAGGCGTCGTCACGTACTCGTTGGTGCCGTCGTCGGTGAGGTTGCCGTTCGCGTCGTGAGTTCGGTTTGTCGAATTCACGACGGTGTACTCGTTCATCTCATTCGCTGTGATCGACGAGCGAGAGCCGGCGCTGGCCGGAGGGCAGCGTCGTTTCGACAGCCGAGGGGGCACCAGGACGCCGAGTGGGATCACTTCGGCAGGATGGCGGCTGATCGCCGTTGGTGCCAGGAGTTCGTGAACGACAGCTCCGCAATCGTCGCGGCGTCACCACGTGCCGGTGAACGCGCCGTCGCGGAACTCGCCCTTGCCCTTGGCGAGGAAGGTGCAGCCGGGCATGCGCTGGGAGAGCTGGAGCAGGCCCTCGAAGGTGTAGTTGCCGGCGTGGATGTCGAGGCACACCTCGCGCAGCGCGGTCAGGGGCTCGAGCAGGGGGAGGCCGGCCTCGTCGATGGCGGTCTCGTGAAGCTGAAGCTCTTGGAGGGCGTGCAGGCGGGCGAGGTGGGGCACGCAGGCGTTGGTCAGCTGGGGGTTCTCCTTGAGCCGGAGGTGGCGCAGGCGAGGGAGGGCGACCAGGCAGCCCAGGCCCTGGTTCGAGATCGCGGTGGCCTGCAGGTCGAGGTTCTCCAGGCCCTGCGCCGACTGGCATACGAGGGCGAGGCCGCGGTCGTCGAGGTTGGTCAGGGCGAAGCTCGCGGCGGTGAGGTTCGGCAGCCTTCG
>JAWLGW010001041.1:0-2990 GCA_041690735.1 Planctomycetota bacterium | reverse complement strand
CTATCCTCTCTCTTCTTGGCGATCTTGGCGGTCAGGACTTGGCGCCTTGGCGGTTGAGCGCGGTCGTCCGGAAGCAACTCTCCGACGCCGCCTAAACGATGGAGAGGCGGCGCCAGGGGCGCCGCCTCTCGTGCAATACAGCAGTGATATCGTCGTGATCGAGCGCGACTAGAGGTCGTCGCCGTCGTCCTTGGGCGGGTCCTGGGTGCCGACGAACATGGAGGAGGCCTTGAGGACCTTCCACACTCCGCTCGAGTTGACCGAGAGCACGTAGGGCGCGGTGCCGGAGGCGACGCCCGAGGTGTTGCAGAACACCTTCTTCTGGTCCTTGTTCGGGTGGAACTTCTCGATCGTGTAGTAGCGGTAGGGCAGGTCAGGGAGCTTGTAGCCGTCCTCGACGCTGGTGCCCAGGACGTAGCTGTTGCCGGCGTAGGTCTTGTCCACCTGGAAGCCGGACGACTTGATCATCCGGACGATGTCGTCCCCGGCCTGATAGCCCTTGTAGTCGGGGAGCCGGAACTTGGGCTGCTTCTTGATCGTCTTGTCGACCAGCTTCATGTCGAGGATCAGCGGCAGGCACCGCCAGCCCAGCTCCTCGTCCTGCCCGAAGATCTGCATGGCCACGACGAAGGCCACGAGCGCCCCGTGGGCGGTGGTGCACATCTCGTCGCGCAGCGCCTTGTACTCGTCCACCGACGTGGGCATCTTCTTGACCGTAACGAACCAGGAGTTCTCCTCGTCCTGCTCGATCTCGTGCCACTCGCCGGCGTGCGCGGGCGCGGCCGCGAACGACGTCAACAGCAGCGCCGCGAGCAGCACCGCTCCCCAATTCCTTCCGAGCATCCCCATATCTCCTTTTACGAATGGAGTTGAATCTCGAGTCCCGAACCTACCCCAGCCCGCGCCCCACCACCAGGGGACCCCGGCCTCCGCTTGATCGACCTCAAGCCAGGCGTCGGACCTGGTCGATAGGAAGAAGGAGCAGGGGCCGGAGGTCTTCCATGGGTCAGGCACGCGAGCGAGACGGGGAGCGGACGAGGCGGATTCAGCCGGAGCCGCCCCCCGCGCCGAGCCCTCAGGCCGAGCACCCTCTGCGCAAGGCTTCGGAGCGCCTGGCGCGGCGGACGCCGGCCGAGAGCGACTCCGCGCTGCAGCGCCTGCTGTGGTTCCAGGTCAGCCAGGCCATGTTCGCCCCGCCCCCCCGCCGGGGCCGGCCCAAGACCGTGTGCGGCGCCCGGGCGCCCCGGCCGATCCGGGCCCGGACGCCCCGCCCCGACCTGTAGGAGCTCTCGAAACAGGCAGCCGCGGTCGCCGACGAGCTCGAACCCGGAACATCGACAGCAAACAGCGAATCTGGCTCGCTGGGGGCAGCGCAGCCGCCGGCGAGCCGTTCCCTGTTCCCATTGATATTCCCTGGCTGATGCTCCGTGCTCTTCAGCCGCTGGGGAAGGCGCTCCTCCGGTTGCACGACTCCTTCCCCCCCGGCGCCCCTCCCCCCGCGTAAACTCCCCCCGCATGATCGAGGTCGAGGGGCTCCGCAAGGTCTACGACGCCCGCGAGCCGGTGGTCGCGGTGGACGACGTGTCGTTCACCGCCCAGCCGGGGCGGATCTTCGGGCTGCTGGGCCCCAACGGGGCGGGCAAGACCAGCACCCTGCGGGTGCTGTCGACGGCCCTGCGCCCGACCGCGGGCCGGGTGACGGTGGCTGGGGCCTCGGTCACCGAGGACCCGCAGGCGGTGCGGGCGCGGATCGGCTTCCTCTCCGCCAGCACCGGGCTGTACGAGCGGCTGACCCCGCGCGAGCTGCTGCGCACCTTCGGCGGGCTGCACGGCCTGAGCGAGGACGTCCTCGAGGAGCGGATCGAGGCGCTCCTCGACGACCTCGACCTGCGGCCGTTCGCCGACCGGGCCTGCGGGCTGCTCTCGACCGGCAACAAGCAGAAGGTCTCGATCGCCCGGACCCTGGTCCACGACCCGGTCGTGCTGATCCTCGACGAGCCGACCAGCGGCCTCGACGTCCTGGTCGCCCGAGCGCTGGTGGCGCGGATCGCGGCCCTGCGCGCCGAGCACCGCACGATCCTCCTCTCGACGCACCGCCTGCACGAGGCGGAGCGGCTGTGCGACGACGTGGCGGTCATCCACCAGGGGCGGATCCTGGCCCGCGGCAGCCGCGAGGAGGTGTGCGCCGCGGCCGGTCACCAGCGGCTGGAGGACGCGTTCTTCGCCCTGATCGACGCGGCGGAGGCCGGCGTGGCGGAGGCCGGCGCGGCGGAGGCCGGCGCGGCGGAGGCCGAGCATGGAGCGTGAAGGCGCCTTCGCCCGCGGGGTGCGCCTGGTGGCGCGCAAGGAGCTGACCGAGGTCCTGCGCGACCGCCGCAGCCTGATCGTGCTGCTGCTGGCCCCGATCCTCGCCTACCCCCTGCTGACCGGCGGGTTGATCGCCGGTATGTCCTTCCAGATGCAGAAGCTGGCGCGCAAGGAGCACGTGGTGTGGGTGGAGGACCTGCCCACGCTCCCCGCGGCCCTGCGCGAGGCGCTGGAAGAGGGCGCCGCTCCGGCGCCCGAGGGGGCTGACGCCCCACCCGCCGAGCGCCGCCCCGGGCTGGCGCGCGGCGTGGCGACCAGGGGTGAGGCGACCAGGGGCGGGACCCTGCGGGTGCGGGTCGAGCCCGCCCCGCCCGACGCAGACCGCGGCGTCTATGAGCAGGCCCTGGCGGAGCGGCGGGTGGGCGCGGTGTTGCGGGCCGTGCCGCCCGTGGCCCCGGAGGCGCTCGACGCGCCGCCCGTCGAGGTCGAGGTCCTCTACAACGGCGGGGTCGACGCGTCGCAGGTGGCGCTGGCCGCGGTCCGGCGGGCCGTGGCGGACTGGCGCGAGGCGATCGTCGCCGAGCGCCTGACGCGCCGGGGCCTGCCCCCCCAGACCCTGCACCCGGTCGTGGCGAAGGCGGTGGACGCGGGCACCGAGGGGGGGCTGTTCGCCCGTGTGATCG
>JAWLGW010001040.1:0-2991 GCA_041690735.1 Planctomycetota bacterium | reverse complement strand
GCAGCAGGTCGACCAGGGTCTGCACCGCGGTGGGTCCCTGCAGCGCAGCCAGGCCGCGCACGGCGTAGTAGCGCTCGCCGGCGCGCTCGCTGGCGAGGTGCTCCTCCAGCGCGGCGACGGCCGCCGCCTCGGGCAGCTTGCGCAGGCTCCGCTGCACCTGGGTCACCACGGCCGAGTCCTCATCCTTGCGGTTGAGGACCAGGACCATCTCCCAGGTCGCGTCGGTGGCGCCCACCTTGCCGAGGGCGATCGCGGCCCGCATCCGGAGGCGCACGGGGAGTCGAGCGTCGCGCAAGGTCCGGGCCAGGATCGAGCTGACCGCCGCGGCGTCGGTGCACTCCGCCAGCAGGTCGAGGCCCAGCACCTGGACGTCCTCGTCTTCGGAGCGCAGCAGTGAGGTCACGCTCTCGGCGCGCTTGCGCACCAGCGCCGTGAGGAGCGGCCAGCCTGCCTCCCGGGCCCAGTCGACCCCGCGGGCGGCGAGGAGGCGCTCCGTCGCCTCGGGCGGCGCCCGGTCGGTCTCGATCAAGGCCCGCAGCGCGGCGTTGTCCTCGGAGTCGGCGTCCAGGAGCCGTCCCAGGGCGGCGGCGCGCGCCTCCGCGCCCTCGCCCGGACGGCCGAGGCGCTCGACCAGCGCCCGCCAGGCCGGCCCGGGGGGCATGTCCTCGAGGCTGGCGATCACCACCTCGTCGGCGGGCGGCTGGCCGCGGAAGGTCGTCACCACGTACTTGAGCACTTTGTCGTCGGGCCGCTGCATCGCCTGGAGCTGGCGGAGGAGGCGAAGGACGGCGGCCCCGTCCTCGCCGTGGCCGCCCTCGTCCCACAGGGTGTACGCCCGCACGCGCGCCTCTTCGGTGACGCCGCGGGCCATGAGCGTCTCGAGGGCGGCCCCGGCCTCGTCCCCCAGCGCCGCCAGGCAGGGCTCGACGAAGGAGCGCCCCGGGAGGGGCTGCTCGAGCTCGAGGCGCAGCAGCTCGGCGCCCGGCTTCATGCCCTCGCGACGCGCCAGCTCCCGCTCGGCCTCGGACTGGGTGGCCGCGGCGAACCAGTCGCCGATCCCCAGCTCGAAGTCGAAGGTCGCGGGCGCCAGCGGGCGCACGATCCGGTCGAACACCACGTAGCCGACGCCGGAGACCACGACCAGCACCGCCAGCCCCTTGGCCACGCGCCGCCTGAGGCTGCGGCGCTCGACCGTCAGGTCTTGCCGCTCGACGTCGCGGCTCTCGACGGCGTTGATCGCCAGCTGCAGCGCGTGGCGCGACGTGCGGGGGCGCTCGTTCTCCGCGGCGGCCAGCGGGTCGTTGGGCGGCAGCTCCTCCTGCCGCCGGCGCTCGGTCCGCTCGCGCCGCGGCGGCGGCGGCTCGGGCGCCCGCCCGTCGGCGCGCGCCGCCAGCGCCTCGTCCCAGGCCGGGTCCGCCTCCCAGTCCTCGTCGGCTGGCTCCTGCGGGGGCGCGTAGTCGGTCTCCGGCCGGACGTCGTCGCCGCTATCGTACTGGGCGTAGTCCATGTCGCCGATCTTGCCCAGCGGACGGGTGGGCGGCTCCACCCAGCCGGCATCCTCGGGGCCCATGCGCCGGGTCGGCGGCCCCTGGGCGTCCGGGTCGGCGAACACGTCGTAGCGGGCGGTGACCGCCTTGCTGAAGCGGCTGGTCGCCAGGCGCAGCGCGTCGTCCTGCTCCAGCACCTCCTCGGGGCCCGCCTCTCCGTCGGCAATCCGGGCCAGCACCGAGCCGTCGTGCAGCTTCGCCTCGTGGAGCAGGGCCAGCATGAGGTGGGCCTGATTGGCGGAGATGTCCCGGGTGGGCGAGGTCCACACCGAGGCCGCGACCACGGCCCGCTGCGACTCCTGGTAGGCGTAGCTCACCCCCACCCGCGCCTGATTGAGCCGGGACAGGGCCTCCCCCAGCCCCGGGGAGAAGTCGTCGACCGGGTAGGTGATCACCTCCTCGGCGCGGATCACCCGATCGGTCTCGTCGACCCAGATCGAGACCGCCTGGTCGTCGGGCCCGCCGCGGACCAGCAGCCCGCCGCGGTCGTCCTCCACGGTCAGGCCTTCGCCCTCGATTCGCCCGCGGATCGCCTCCAGCAGCGTCGACATGGCCTACACCACCTCTGGCGGGCTCAGCGGAACGCCTTGAGCGCGTCCTTGACCCCGCTCACGGGCCCGCCCTCCTGCACCCGCCGCAGCGGGTCGGTGAAGATCTGCTTCTGGCCGCACATGCCGGTCAGCACCTGCCGCAGCTCGCGGGGGTGGAAGGTCGGCTCGGCGTCGACGTTGGGCAGCACGTCCTGGCGGATCAGGACCGCCGGCCCGTCGTGCCCCTCCCCGGCGTAGACCCGGTAGGCGTCGATCTCGACGTTGAGGAAGTTGATCGCCTCGAGCAGCTCGTGGGCCGGGTCCTCGAGGAGCGGGAACAGCTCCCCCTCCACCGCCAGGATCCCGTGCTGCGCGGGGAAGCTGAAGCACACCCGCACCGGGTCGTACGAGCCGGGGGTGTACTCCGCCCACAGGGCGCCGGTCGGGTCCTCGCGGAACTCGACCTCCACCTCACGCAGCACCCGCTTGAGGTCGCGCAGCGCCGCCTCGCGGTCGCCGGCGTGAGCCGCGACGTCGGGCGTAAACGTCATAGGGGGAGCCTACTTCTCGCCGCACGACTGCGCCAGGCGGCGTTGGCCCGGGGTAAGGGTTCGCCTGACCCCGCCCGGCACGGCGCCTCCCTGCGGAGCACCTCGCGCGGGTGCGGATCGTCGCGAGGCGTGGCTGTTGGGACCATCCCGGGTCGAGCACCCGCGCGAGGTGGGCGGAGGGACGGCGCGCGCGGATCCCATGCGACAGCGGCTCCTCCTCGGAAGGAGCAGTAGCGCGCGCCGTCTCGGAGCTCTTGGGGGGGAATGTGGGGGGGGAAATGTGGGGGGGGCGAAGGCCCCCCGCAAACCACATCAGTCCCGCTTGCGCTTCTCCTTCTCATAGCGGGCCTGGGCCTTCTTGCT
>JAWLGW010001039.1:0-2999 GCA_041690735.1 Planctomycetota bacterium | reverse complement strand
GGAGAGGTGCTGCAGCCCCTCCAGGATCGCCATGCGCACCGACTCCTCGTCGTCCTCGAGCAGCGGCCGGACCCGCGGCAGCACCGCGTCCTTGCCGAGGCGCAGGGCGCCGACCACGGCCGCCGCGCGCACCGCGGGGTCGAGGTCGGTCAGGGCCGCCACCAGCGGGCCCTGGTCCTCCGCCTCGCCGCGCTCCCGCAGCAGCTCGGCGGCCCGCAGGCGATCGGCGGGGAGGCCGCCGGAGAGAGTGGCGTAGACCTGCGGGATCCCGGCGCGGCTGCCCCGGTCGAGGAGGGCCGCCGCGGCGGTGAAGGCGACCCGCGGGTCGCGGTCCGCCAGCAGGTCCTCCAGCAGGGCCCCCGCGGCGTCGTCCTGGACCTGGGCCAGGGCGCTGAGCGCGGCGAGGCGCACCTCGGGGTTGGGGTGGGTGAGGCGGTTGAGCAGGTCGGTGACCTGAGCCTTCCACTCGGGCTTGACCAGCGGACGCCACCGCTCCAGCCGCTCCACCCGGTCGAGCTCGCCCAGGACCTCCTGCGCCCGCAGGGCGACCTCGGGGTCGGGGGAGCGGAGGGCACGCTCCAGCCCTGGTCGGGCCGCCTCACCCGCCGCGAGCAGGGCGGCGGAGGCCGCCCGGCGTGCGGCCCAGGCTGGGTCGCCCAGGGCGCTCAGCAGCCGGTCCGAGGGCAGGTTCGGGGCGAGGTCGGGGGGAGGGGCGGCGGCCACGCCGAACCCGAACAGGCCGTGGGGCGACGCGACGACCAGGCGCCCCCCCCCGGCGGCGAGGTGGCCCACGCCCAGGGAGCCGCTCCAGCCGGAGACCCGTCGGGTGGTGGCGCCGCTCAGGTCGACCTCGACGACGCCCTCGCGGCGCGGCACGTACAGGCGGTCGGCGACCAGGGCGGCCTCGGCGATCGGCTCGCCCGCAGACGCGCTCAGGGGCTGGACGCCGGACCGTCGCACGCGCAGCGGTCGGCCCCCCGCCCCGAGGCCGATCACCTCGTCGCGCCCCTCGAGGCGGGTCACGCCGACCAGCGTCAGGTCAGGAGCGTCGACCCCACCCCGCGGCTCGCCGCTGGCGAGGTCGTACACCAGCACTCCCGCGCCGTCCGCGGGCGCGACGAAGGCGTATCCGCGGGCGACGGCCGCGGTGGAGGGCGGCCCGGCGGCGGGCGCTCCCCCACGCTGCGGGCCCAGGGGGATCCCGTTGAAGCGGGGCCTCCCGCGGCGCCGGTCGCGCTCGCTGCGATGGGTGCGGATCCACAGCACCTCACCCTGGGTGTCGACCGCCGCGACCACCCCCAGCCCGGTGACGACGACCGCCCGGTCGCCGCCGCTGACGACCGCCGGGCGGGGCTCCTCGGGGACGCCGTCGCTGGCCAGGAACACCTTCCAGGCGACCGTCCCCTCGTCGAGGCGCACGCCCAGCAGGTGGACCTCGCGCTCGTTGTGCTGCGTCACCAGGGGCAGCACCGCGACGCCGCCGATCACGGTCGGGGTCCCCGCGACCTCCGCGGGGAAGTCGAGCCGCGCCGCGCGCTTGAGCGCGGTGAGCGACCGCCGCCACAGGAGGCGCCCCGTGCGCCGCTCCACGACGGCGGCGCCCTCCTGTCCCGGCAGCAGGCACACCACGTGGCGCGGGCCCAGGGCCACGCGGCACAGCCCGTCGGGGCGGCGGAAGGCGTCGATCCCCCGCAGCGGCGTGCGCCAGCGAACCTTGCCGGTGCTCAGCTCGACCGCCTGGGCGTGGCTGCCGTCGTGGGTGTAGGCGAGCTCGCCGTCCGCGGCCGGCACCGTCCAGGGGCGGGACCCGCCCTGTTCGCTCTCGTAGTAGCCGATCACCTTCCGGCTCCACGACAGCGCTTGGGGCGACGGGGGCGGCGCGGCGGGCCGGGGCGCCACCCGGCCGATCCACGGGGCGAGGTCCGCCAGCGCCGGCTCGGGCTGCGGCTGGCCCAGGGTGGCCGTGGCCTCGCCGCTGCGGCCGCTGAGGGCGAGGGCGATCGCGCGCTGTCGCCGCCACCGCTCGCGCTCCCGCTCGGGGAGCTCGTCGGAGTCGAGGAGCGCCTCGAGGTGGGGCAGGGCCGCGGCGGGACGGCCCGCCTCCCGGTAACGCTGGGCGAGCAGGGCCCGCGCTCGCCCCGTCCAGCGCGTGCTGGCGGGATGCTGCCCCAGCAGCTCCTCGAGGGGGGCGGGGTCGGGGCTGCCCAGCGCCGCCTCGAACAGGTGGCGCGCGCGCTCCTCATGGACCAGGTCGTAGGCGTCCCGGCCGCGTCCGGTGAGGGCCAGCAGGCGCCGCCGCGCCTCGGCCCGGACCGTCTCGTAGCCGGTGTCGGTCTCGAGGAGTCGGTCGCGCCCGCTGGCGAACAGCTCGTCGAGGCCGAGGACCACCCGGTCCCACTGCCCGCGGCGCCCCAGCTCGTCGAGCCGGCGCAGGGTGCCGGGGGCGTCGGGGTCGACGGGGAGGATGAGCCGCTCGGGGCGCGGCTGAGCGAGCAGGGGCGTGGGGACGCCAGCCAGGAGGAGGGTGGCGACGGTGCACCACAGGGGGGGGCACCACCACAGGGGGGGACGAGAGCAGCGAAAGCCCGTCATGCAGCCTCGGAGCGCGCTCCGGGCGCATGTTACCGCACCAGTCGACAAGCGTCGGCGCAGCCGCGGGGCTCTTCCCCTCCTGCTCCTGCTCCTATTCCTCTTGCTTCTTGGCGTCGATGGCCTTGATCCGCTTGCTCTCCCGCCGCTTGGGGTTGGTGTACGCCACCAGCGCGCTCACGTCGTTGACGTTGAGCGCCTCCAGCGCATCCGCCAGGCGGCGCAGCTCCTCGGGGGCGTCCTGAATCACCAGGTACACCCGATCGCCGTCGGTCACGGCCTTGATCTTGCCGCCCTCGATCTTGGTGAGCACGTGCTTCATGGCGTTCATGCGCTCGAGGTCGTCGACCATGCTGCCTCGAATCCGTGGAGCCCGGGACGTGTCGTCGTCCGTGGGGCGTGCGAGTCTC
>JAWLGW010001038.1:0-3003 GCA_041690735.1 Planctomycetota bacterium | reverse complement strand
GTGTCCTGGTCGATGCGTATCTCGTCGACGTAGCCGACGTCGACGCCATGGGAGTAGACCCGGCTGTCGCTGTTGAGACCGGAGACGCTGTCGCTGGCCCGGCGGCTCCCTGGGCTCTTCTGAAGAGTGGAGACCGCAGAGGACGCGGAGGATCGCGGCGCTTCACAGGGAGCCCTGTGCGCGTCTCTGCGTCCTCAGCGGTCTCTGCGCTCCCTCTTCAGCTCACGCAGGTGTCGCTCAACTCCTGTGGGCGCGCCGTTCGGACGGCGCGCCCCTTGCGCTCTTGCCGCGCGTCCTCGACTCGGAGCCGCCTGCGTGGGCACCTACGCCCGAGGCGGGGCACGAGCGAGGGGAAAACTCCAGCGGGCGTCGGCGCGATTCCCCCGGGCCCGCAGGGAGTGACCAGGAGGAGCATCATGGCGGGCACGTTCACCCACCTCACCGCCTGGAGCCACGACTCGGGCGCCGCGCCCACCCAGCGCGACGGCGACGCGGCCACCTGCGCCGACGCCTCGGCCGAGCAGGGCCGGCTGGTGGATCGCCTGGGACCCTATCGCCTCCTGCGGCTCCTGGGACGTGGCGGCATGGGGGACGTGTACCTGGCGTTCGCCCCGGGCGGGCGGCCGGTGGCGCTCAAGGTGCTCCACCGGCGGCTGGGGAGGGCGGAGGCGCTGCTCAGGTTCAAGCGCGAGGCGGAGGTCCTGCAGGCGATCGACCATCCCGCGGTGCTGCAGGTCCTCGAGCACGGCGTGGACGACGCCAGCGGCGAGGCCTACGTCGCCCTGGAGCTCGTCGAGGGGCGCGACCTGGAGGAGATCGTCCAGGGACGCGCGGAGGCGCGGCTCACCCCCGGCGAGGTGCGGTGGGTGCTCGAGGGCGTGGCAGGCGCCCTGGCCGCCGTGCACGCGCGGGGGGTGATCCACCGCGACGTCAAGCCGAGCAACGTGCTGGTCACCCGCGGCGGCCAGCTCAAGCTGGCGGACTTCGGGATCGCCCTCGCCGTCGACGAGGAGCTGCGCCTCACGCAGCCGGGCGGACTGATCGGGACGCCCTTCTTCATCGCGCCCGAGGTCGCCCGCGCCGGCGCCTGGTCGCCGGCGGCGGACGTCTACGCCCTCGGCGCCCTCGCCTATCGCGTCCTGACCGGCCCCGACGCACCCAACCCGCCCAGCCATGCCCCTCTCGACGCCAGCGAGCTGCTGCCGAGCGTCGCCGCGTCAGCCCTCGAGGTGCACGCGCCCGACGCGCCGGCCCCGCTGCGCGAGCTGATCGGCCGGCTGCTCGCCGCCGAGCCGGCGGCGCGCCCGACGGCCGAGGAGCTCGTGGGCGAGCTGGCGGACGGGCGGCCGGCGGGCTCCGAGCTGTCGCGGCTCCGCCTGGACGCCTCGAGGGAGGCAGCCTTCGAGCTCCTGGACGGCCCCGTCGCCGCGCCCCCTTCACCGAGCGACCTAGCCGCGCTCGACACGCCGACCGACCCGCAGCCGCGCCCCCAGCCGTACACGCCGACGGCGACCTGGGCGGAGGTGCGGCCGCCCGCCGCCGGCGGTCCCGACCGCGATGCCCTCCGTCCCCGCGGCGCGTGGGCTGTTGCTGCGGCCGCCCTGGCGGCGCTGTGGTTGGGCGGGGCCGCCCCGGTGAGCCCCTCGCCGCAGTCGACCCTCACGGCGGTGGCGCCGCTCCTGGCAGCAGCGAGGGCGGACATCGCCCGCGGCGAGCTGCAGCGGGCCGAGGCGGCGCTGGTCCGAGCGAGCGAGCGCTCGCCGGCCGAGCCGCGCCTCGGGGCGCTGCGCGGCGAGCTGCGCTTGGCCTTCCGCCGCCGTGGGGTGGAGGCGCTGGCCGCGGCCGAGCAGGCGGCGCCCGGCGCTCGCGCCGACCTGCTGAGGCAGGCCGAGCAGGCGCTGCGGGCCGCTCACGGCTCGGCGCGGCCTGAGGGCGCAGCGACCGGCGGGGGCCCGCCCCCCGAGCAGACGCTGGGTGCGCTGCAGGAGCGCTCCCGGGCGGAGGCCCAGCGAGCGGCGCGGCGCGCCGCGCTGGCGGCCGGTCGGACGGCCCTGGAGGCGCTCGATCCCGAGGCGGCGCGCCAGCGTTTCCTGATCGTCCTGGGCGCGGACGCTCTCAGCTCGGAGGCGTACGCGGGGCTGGCGGCCGCCCGCGAGGTCGATCGCTGCCGCGCCCGGCGGCGGCTCCTGGCGGACGCGCAGACCTCCCTGCGGGCGGGGGAGCTCGACTCGGCCAGCCACCTGCTCCTGCGCGCGGCCGCAGCGGGCGCGCCCCTCGACCTGCTCGAGGCGCGCCTGGAGCAGGTGGTGCGAGAGCGAGCGCGACAGCGCTCGCTGGACGCGGCCGCCCCTGTCCAGGCCACCTCCGCCGCGGTCGCCGTCCCGGCCGCCGTCCGCTCCGGCAGCGCGCGCGAGGCGTCGCTGGTGGTCGTGGAGAGCGCGCGGGTTCAGGCGGCGCAGGTGTTCGGCGGCGCGGTCGAGTTCGCGCCCTCCCCTGCGCTGCAGGCGCTCGAGGCGCTGGTCGCCGAGGAGCGGCGCGACGAGCTGCGCTTGATCATCGAGGTCCGCTCGCGGGTGCTGCGGCAGCAGTCGCCGCCAGCGGTCGAGCTGACGGGGGTGTGGCTTCGCCTGCAGGATCGCGCGGCCGGCACCGTGTCCGCCCCGGTGCAGATCGCGCTGGAAGGTGGCCCGTTCTTGCGACCGGTCGTGCTCGAGCGGGACGGGCGCCGCCGCGTCCTGCCCTTCGAGCGCTCCCTGGGCCTCGACCCGCGCCGGGCCCTGGATCGCGTCGAGGCCGAGGTACGCGCGCTGCTGGCGGCGGCGCGGAGCTGAGCCGGGAGGGTCCTCGGTCCGCACACCGTCCCCAGGCCGGACGCAGTCCGGAAACGAGAACGGCCGGGCACATGGCCCGGCCGTCTAACTTGCTTGCTGAGGGGGGGACTCGAACCCCCATGAGGTGTGATCCTCACTAGGACCTGAACCTAGCGGGAGCGCCGCTTCGCGT
>JAWLGW010001037.1:0-3004 GCA_041690735.1 Planctomycetota bacterium | reverse complement strand
CCAGAGCCTGGGCTCCTCCTCGACCTTCGCGGTGGCGCTGGGGGACGTGGACGGGGACGGCGACCTCGACCTCGTCTCCGGCAACTACAACGGCCAAGGCAACCGGGTGTGGACCAACGACGGCGCGGGGAGCTTCACCGACTCCGGCCAGAGCCTGGGCTCCTCCAACACCTACTCGGTGGCGCTGGGGGACGTGGACGGGGACGGCGACCTCGACCTCGTCTCCGGCAACTACGCTCAGGCGAACCGGGTGTGGATCAACGACGGTTCGGGAAACTTCGCCGACTCCACACAGAGCCTGGGCTCCTCCAACACCACCTCGGTGGCGCTGGGGGACGTGGACGGGGACGGCGACCTCGACCTCGTCGCCGGCAACGAAGGGGGTAACCGGGTGTGGACCAACGATGGCTCAGGGAGCTTCACCGACTCCGGCCAGAGCCTGGGCTCCTCCGCCACCTACTCGGTGGTGCTGGGGGACGTGGACGGGGACGGTGACCTCGACCTCGTTTCCGGCAACGTCGGCCAGCCCAACCGGGTGTGGACCAACGACGGTTCGGGGGGCTTCACCGACTCCAGCCAGAGCCTGGGCTCCTCCTCGACCTTCGCGGTGGCGCTGGGGGACGTGGACGGGGACGGCGACCTCGACCTCGTCTCCGGCAACTACAACGGCCAAGGTAACCGGGTGTGGACCAACGACGGCGCGGGGAGCTTGACCGACTCCGGCCAGAGCCTGGGCTCCTACCACAGCGTGTCGGTGGCGCTGGGGGACGCGGACGGAGACGGCGACCTCGACCTCATCTCCGGCAATGGCGGCCAGGCGAACCGGGTGTGGGCGAACCGCTGATCCTGAGACCTCGTGCGGGCCCGGGGCGGGTGCGGACCGTGAGGAGCAAGCAGCGGCTGTCGGCAGCTTCCCTGTAAGTTCTCGACCGCCCGCCCTGTACATCGCACCGGCTGCACTTTCCCGCACTCATTCGTCTCATTCTGGGCCCGCGATTTCCGTGCCACATTCACCTCATGATCGCTTCACCGACACCCCATTGCGTTGCATCCATGTGGCTTACGCGGCGGCGCCCTGCTTGCACCCGGACCCCCGTCTGGGAGGCCGCATGCGCCGCAACGCTCACCTGTCCCCTGCCCTGCTCGCCGGTTTGGCCGTCCTCGCTGGCTGCAATCCGAGCTCGAGCGACGGGAGCCTGCTGAGCGCCGGCAGCACGGGCGCGGCGGTCGCCTCCGGCACCAGCCCCGGGAACCTCGCGGGCATGCAGGGGCAGGGCTCGGCCTTCGCCGGCCCCGAGATCGAGGTCCTGACCCCTGCTCGGGCGGCGTACCTGCCGGCGGGGTCGGTGCAGCTCACCGCCCGCGTGCGGCCGGCGGGGGCGCCGATCGCCGAGGTCCACGTCGACGGCCTCACGACCCCCGTCGCCAGCGACGGCACCGTCCAGACGACCCTCACCGTCCAGCCCGGCCTGAACACGATCGTGGTCGAGGCCTGGGACGTCCACCAGCACCGGAGCGAGCGGCACGTGTCGGTCCTGGCCGGTCAGTTCGGCCCCGAGAACGTCCCGGTCGCCGAGGCGGGCGCCCTGCGCCTCACCGACAGCGCCCTCGACGGCCTGGAGCCCGGGATCGCCCGGGCGATCGACGGGCAGCGCGGCGCGATCGTGGCCCAGATCCTGGGCTCGAACCCGCCCAAGGACACCACCTTCGAGCGCTTCTCCTTCGGCCAGGTCGGCGCCGCGATCGACGCCGTCCCGGGGGGCCTGCGGTTCACGATCGACGTCGACGACGTCGCCCTCGACATCAAGGTCCGCAAGAAGTTCCTGTTCGTGTTCCCGGTGACCAAGCGCGGCACCGTGCGCGCCAATCGCCTCACGCTGGAGGGCACCGCCACCTTCGGCGTCCAGAACGGCGCCCTGGTCACCCAACTGAGCAACGTCACCTCGCGGGTGCAGGGCTTCTCGGTCCCCGACTGGGCCGACGACCATGAGGACGAGATCCGCCGCGGGTTCACCCAGGCCTTCGCCGCGCAGGCGGCCGGCTCCCTCGACGCCGAGCTGACCAAGGCCCTCCAGGGCGCCGCCACCGCGGGCACTGCCACCCAGAACGTGCTGGGCACCGCGCTCCAGATCGACTGGCGCCTGACCTCGATCGCCTTCGACGCCGACGGGGCCACGGCCGCCTTCGGCGCCAGCGTGCAGGCCGCCGCCCCCGTCTACGGCAGCGAGCAGCGCTCCTGGATCACCGGGACGCCCCTCGCGACCCTGGGCGGCCCGGGCAACACGGCCTGGAACGCCGCCCTGGCCCTCCACCAGGACGCCCTCAACCAGGCTCTCCACGCCGCCTGGCGCGCCGGGGCCCTCCAGCTCACGATCGACGGGGCGACCTTCGCCCAGCTGGCGCCGCTGGCCACCAGCGGGTTCGACACCACCGCCCTGCTGGCGGCTGCGCCCCAACTCGCTTCGGTGCTGGCGCCGGGCCTCCCCCTGGAGGTCGAGCTCGAGGGGCAGCTGCCGCCGGTGGTGAGCCTCCAGCCCCAGGGGCCGGAGCTGCTGCAGGTCGCCCTCGGCAGCCTGAAGGCGAAGCTGTCGGTGATCGATCCCGCCACCGGGCAGCGCACGCCGCTGGTGACCGCGATCTACGCCCTGCGCGCCCCGGCCAACCTGATCGAGCAGAACGGCGTGATCGCCCTCAACCCCGCCGGCCTCCCCCAGCTCAACGTCGACGTGGTGGGCCCTGCCCTCCCCGGCAGCGAGCCGGTGCTGGAGCAGGTGACCGCCACCCTGGCCCCCCAGCTCCTGCAGGCGGCGCTGGGCGCCCTCAAGGGCCTGGCGGTGCCCACGATCAAGGGCACCACCCTGCAGGGCATCGCCTTCCAGGCCAGCGGCGAGACCCTGGTGGGCGCCGGCCTGGCGGCGCAGGGCACGACGCCCTGAGCTCGACGGTTTAGGAGGCGTCCAGGAACCACGCTGGCTTGGTCACGTCGCGCGCGCGCTCGTGGGGG
>JAWLGW010001036.1:0-3005 GCA_041690735.1 Planctomycetota bacterium | reverse complement strand
CGGCGGCGCCCGCGGCTCCCTGCCTGGCGCCCCCCGCCCCCGGCCCCTGCTCGAGCGTCGCCGGGTGGCGGCTCTCGAGGAGCCGGGCCGCCCGGCGGGGGAGGGCGCGCACCGCCTCCTCGCCCACGCGGGCGCGGGCCGCCGCCGCCAGGGGCGCGTGCTCGACCTCCAGGGGCGGGTCGCCGCCGCCCTCCTGCGCGCGGCGCGCGACCAGACCTCGCCGCTCCAGCTCGCGCAGGGCCGCCGCCGCCTCGGGCGGCGACAGCTGCGCGAGCGCCGCCGCGAACGGCAGGCGGCGAGGGTGGGGGGCCGCGGCCAGCGCCGCCAGCAGCGCCGCGGCGGGGGCGTCCAGCCGCGCCACCCGCTCGGCGATCAGCGCGCCGGTCTCCACGCCGGGCAGCAGCGCGGCGGCGGCCTCCTGCCGCACCGCCAGCACCCCCTCGCGCACCGCCAGCGCGTCCCCCTCCGTGAGCCCGCGCAGCGCCTCCTCCACCAGCCGCGGCGTGCCGCCGGTCGCCTCCCACACCTTGGCCACGAAGGCCTCGGGCACCGGCCCGCCGCTGAACACCGACTCCAGCAGCGCCCGCGTCGCGGCCGGGGTCAGGCGAGACAGCTCGAACACCCGCCCCGGGAGCTCGGGCTCCGCCGCGCCCGCCGTGACCAGCAGCAGCACCCCGCCCGGCGCGGCGGCGAGGGCGCGCAGCAGCTCCCGGGTCGGCTCGTCGGCCCGGTCCCAGTCGTCGACCGCCAGGGCGAAGGGCGCCGCGGAGGCGATCTCACGCAGCAGGTCGGCCAGGGCGGCGGTGCGCCGCACCCGCTCGGGCAGGTCGGCGGGCTCCGCCCGCAGGGCGGCACGGTCGGGGTCGAGCGTCCCCGCGCCGTCGGTGAGCTGCGCCAGCAGCTCGCTGCGCCCCGCCCGCCGCAGCAGCGCCGCCAGCGCCTCACGCACCGGGGCGTAGGGCGGCGCGCTCGGCCCCTGCGCGCGCACCACCAGGCAGGGGAGGCCCTCCAGCTGCAGCGACACCTTGAGCTCCGCCAGCAGGCGGCTCTTGCCGATCCCCGCCTCGCCCACCAGCTGCAGCGCCTGGGGCGGGGTCCACTCGTGCGAGTCCTCAGGGGCCGCGTCGGCGCCGGCCAGGAGCGCCTGCGCCTGCTCCACCGCTGCCTCCAGCGGCGCGCCCCGGTCGACCAGGCGCGCGCTGGCGAGGTAGCTGCGCAGGGTCTCCTCGGCCTCCACGGCGAACCGGCGGCCGGTGGCGGCGCCCAGGGCGCGGATCGCCTCGTTGGCCGAGGCGAACCGCTCCTCGGGCCGCTTGGCGAGCAGGCGCCGCACCACCCCCTCCAGGGCCGGGGGGATCGGCGGCGCGGGCGCCTCGACGCCGCGTTGCGCCAGCCGCTCGGCGAAGGAGGGCGGCTCGTGGTGGACGTGGGCCCGCAGGGTGTCGACCGGGCCGCCGGCCCCGAAGAAGGGCGGCACCCCGCACAGCGCCTCGTAGGCCACCGCCCCGAACCCGTACAGGTCGGCGGGCGGCCCGGCCGGGTCCCCCTGGATCACCTCGGGGGCCATGTAGGCGATCGTGCCCCGCATGGTGCGGTCGTGGGGGTCGCTGCGCTCGCGCGCCAGGTGGAAGTCGAGCAGGCGCACCTCGGGGCCCCGCGGCCCCTCCACCACGCGCACGTTCTGCGGCTTGAGGTCCATGTGGATCAGGCCCCGGGCGTGCACGAAGGCCAGCGCCCGCAGGGTCTCGGCGAACCGCTCCAGGGTCGCCTCCCACCCGGCGCGGCTGGCGAACTCCACCAGGGTCGCGCCGGGCAGGTACTCCAGGGTGAAGAACAGCTCCCCCCGGCCGGGCACCACGTCCAGGTCGTACACCCGGGCCACGTGCGGGTGGTGCAGCCCCGCCAGGGCGCGGAACTCGCGCTTGAGGAACCGGATCGACTGCGGCGTGAGGCGGTCGCGGCGGATCACCTTGAGGGCCACGAGGTCCCCCGGCGCCTGCCGCAGCAGGTCGCGCGCCAGGAACACCCGCCCCAGCGAGCCCCAGCCCAGCTCCTCGAGCACCTCGTAGCGCCCGTGCAGGCGCTGGCCGATCAGGGCGCCGCGCGCGTCCGCGGCCTCCGCGGGCGCGGGGACGTTGCCGTCGTCGACGCGCGCGTCGCCCGACGCCACGGGGGAGCTACGCCCCCTGCTCGGTCAGGCGGGCGCGCAGCAGGGTGAAGTCGCGCTTGCAGGAGAGGCAGTCGGGCTGCCCGAGATAGCCCGGGCGCCGCTCGCGGGGGATCCCCTCCAGCAGGCCGCGGATCCCCGACATGGCCTCCACGAACGACTCCAGGCCGCTCTCCTCGTTCCCCAGCCGCTGCAGGACGCGCCCCCGCGCGGCCGAGATCCGCCAGGCCAGCTCGCGATCTTGCGTCCGCTCTGCCAGGGCCGCGGCGCGCTCCAGCAGGCCCAGCTCGCGGCTGGACAGCGCCTCGCCGGCGGCGACGGCGACGTCGACCCGCGCCAGCAGGACCTGCGCCCGCTCGGTGTCGCTGAGGCCATCCTCGTCGAGCTGCCCCAGCGTCGCCTGCGCCAGGTCGATCGCGCCGCGGTCCAGCAGGATCCGCAGCACGGCGAGGGTCGTCCGCAGCACACCGGCGGGGTCCTCTTGCCTGCGGAACAGCGCCTGCGCCTCGTGGAGCAATTGCTCCCCCTGGTCGAGCTCGCCCCGCAGCTGGTGGGCGCGGCCCAGGCACTCGAGCGCCGCCGCGCGCTCGCGGGGGACGTCCCCCTGCAGGGAGGCCCGCCGCAGGGCCTCGGTCGCCAGGGCCGCCGCCTGGGCCGCGTCGCCCAGCTGCAGGTGCATGCGGGCCTGCGCCCCCAGGGCGCGCGCCGCCTCGGCCGGCAGCCCCAGCGCCTCGCCCTCGGCCAGCGCCCGGCCGAGCTCCGCGCGAGCCGCCTCGTAGTCGCCCAGCGCCAGGCGCGTGCGCCCCAGCTGCACCGAGGTCCGGGCCGCCTCGGCCCG
>JAWLGW010001035.1:0-3005 GCA_041690735.1 Planctomycetota bacterium | reverse complement strand
CCCCAGGGTCAGGCCCGCGACCGCCGCCCGGGCGGCGGCCGCCCCCTCGGCCGCCACCAGCGCCTCGGCGGCGCGGGTCGCCGCCTCGCCCTCGGCGGCGAGGGCCCGGGCGAGCACCGCCCGCGCCAGCGCGTCGCGGCGGGCGAGCCCCGGCGGGAGCGCCGCGCCGGCCGCCTCGATGTCCTCGGCGGCGGCGCGCGCCGCGACTCGGCGGGCTCCCGCCCGGGCCGGGCCGCGCAGCGCAGGGTCCAGCCAGGCGGGCGCGCAGCCGCGCGCCAGCCGGAGGGCGCCCCGCCGCCAGCGCACGACCGGCGCGTCTCCCGCCCCCTCCAGGGACGACAGGGCCGCTCCCTCACCCGACGCGGCCTCGCGGTCGTACGAGGCGCGCGAGGCGTCCGCCAGCGCAGGCGCCGCGTAGGCCTCGACCGGCCCCAGCTCCAGGCGGGGCGCGGTCGAGCCGTAGGCGCCGCGGATGACCCGGGCCCGCAGGGGCAGGGGGTCCGCCCGCTCCACCACCACCCTGCCGTCGCCCACCACCAGCTCACCCCGCAGCAGGTCTCCCGCCCGCTCCAGGGACAGCCAGCCGCCGCGCCCGAGCTCGACCGCGGCCACCTCCTCCTGCGCCAGCAGCTCCTCGCCGCGCCACAGACGGAGACCCACCAGCGGGTCGACCTCGAGGAGGAGCCGCTCCCCCGCGGGGTCGCCCAGCGCCACCGCCGGCCCGCCCGAGCCCGCACCCCCCGGCGGCCCGAACGCCACGCTCAGCCGGCAAGCCTGCGGCAAGGGCTCGGGCAGCCAGGCGAGAGCCGGGCGGTCGGGCCGGCGCGGCTCTCCCTCGACGGTGAGGTCGGCGATCCCCACGTGCGCCTCGAACACCGACAGCTCGACCCGACCGACCCCCGCCGGTCGATCGCTGGCCTCGGCCAGCTGCGCGGCGGAGAGCCCTCCCAGGCGGACCCGCTGCGCCACGACCTCCGCGCCGGGGGCGAAGTCGACGGCGGTCCAGTCGCTGGTGAGGGTGAAGGGCGTCCGCGCCGAGGCTGCGGCGACCTCACGCTTGCGCCCCCCGAAGTGAAGCGAGCGCGGGCCCGGACCGTCGACGCCCACTCGGACCTGGAAGTTCTCGCTGTCGACCGCCCCGGCCCGCCGGACCCGCAGCGACAAGCGGGCCCCTTCCCAGCGGGCAGACCCCAGCGCCAGCTTCAGCCCGGTGGTGTCGTTGCTGGCCAGAAGCTCCGCCGCGGTGGGATCGCCCGGCACCGGCTCCGGGCGGCCGCTGGCGGTCTCCCACAAGAAGTCGCCCGGCGAGTCGGGCCGCGGCTGCAGCGCCCGGCCGAGGTCGGTGTAGCGCACCCGCATGCGGTCGCCCGGCAGCGGCTCCACCTCGCCCAGGAACAGCGCAGCGCGGGCGGCGGGCTCCCCCTCCAGCGGCGCGACCACCCGGCCCGGGGTGGGCCAGGCGCCGAGCACCTCGACCTCCGGCCCCGAGCCACCCGCGAGGGACCACACCCGCGACCAGGGCGCGCTCGGCGCTCCCCAGGGAGGCAGCGGGGCCGCAGCGACCGGCGCCGCGTCCACGCGCGGTTCGGGAGGAGGCTCAGCCGTCACGCTGGCGCCCGCCGCCGGCTGCTCCCCGGGAGGCGCCGGGTCACGAGTCGCGACGAGGAGCGCCGCCGTCAACCCGAGGACCCCTACCGCGGCGGCCACCGCCGGCGCCGCGCGCCCGCGCCGGGTCAGCGGGCGCCGATCGCGCAGGGCGACCGCCACCTGCAGCGCCGAGGGGCGGGCGGCCGGATCGCGCTGCAGGCACGCCAGGCAGGTCGCGTCCAGGTCGGCCGGCACCTCGCGCACGAGCGAGCGCGGCGCGGGCGGCGCCGCCCGCGCGATCTCCTCGGAGAGAGCGAACGAGGAGTCGGCGACGAACGGGTCACGCCCGGTGAGGCAGCGAAACAGGATCGCCCCGATCGCCCACACGTCGGTCGGCGGCCCCACGTCCGCCGCGCCGCGCACCTGCTCGGGCGACATGTAGGGCAGCGTGCCCAGCTGCGTGCCGGTCTGGGTGAAGCGCGAGCCCTCCAGCTCGCGGGCCAGGCCGAAGTCGGTCACCAGCGCCCTGCCGTCGGGGCGAACGAGGATGTTCGCCGGCTTGAGGTCGCGGTGCACGATCCCCTGCCGGTGCGCGTGGGCCACCCCGCGCGCCACGCCGGCCAGCAGGTCCGCCGCCTCGTCGAAGCTCAGCGCCCCCTCGCTTAACCGCGCGGCCAGGTCCCGCCCCGGCACCAGCTCCATGGCGATCCAGGGGGGCGTCTCGTCCTCGGCCGAGCTGGCGATCGAGCGCACCACGTGGGGGTGCTCGAGCGCCGCCAGGGTCCGCGCCTCGCGGGCGAACCGCCGGGTCGCCCGGCTGGAGCTCAGCTCCAGCATGAGCTTGAGGGCGACCGGAGCCCCGTCGGGGCCGGTCGCCTCGAACACCGCCCCCATGCCGCCCTGACCCAGCGGGCGCACGATCGTGAACCCGCCCACCCGGTGACCCGCCGCTGGGCCCTGGGTGGGCAGCGCGACCCGCGGCCCCGGCGAGGAGGCGGTCGCGGCCTGGGAGCTGGGGACCTCCGTCGCGCCGCTGGCGGCGGTGTCGGCGAGCGAGCTGGGCGCCGCGTGGGTGGCCCTGCCCCCGCTGGAGGCGTCCGAGTCGTGGCGGGTGGCTCCGCGCGGCGCCGCCAGCTGGGCCAGCAGCAAGGCGCTCACCTCGCTCGGCACCCCCAACCGAGCCAGGGCCTGCTGCGCCTGCCCCCGCGGCGGCAGCGGCTGCAGCAGCCCCCACACCTGCCCGGCCTGGGCGGAGCTGAGCCGGCCGTGGGCCACCGCCTGCTGGAGCAGGGTGCGCAGGCGGTCGGTCCGGGTCAGGTGGTCGTCGTTCACCAGTCGTCGCTCACCCGTCGTCGCCCACCCGTCGTCGCCCACCCGTCGTCGCCCACCCGTCGTCGCCCACCCGTCGTCGCCCACCC
>JAWLGW010001034.1:0-3013 GCA_041690735.1 Planctomycetota bacterium | reverse complement strand
CGTCGACGCTCGCGCCGAGCTCAACTGCAACAGGCGGACCAGGACGGCGGCGAGACGCAAGCGCCTCTAACCTGCGTGTCCTCGAGCGGCGCCCGGACCAGCCTGAGACGAACGGCGGCTTCTCGTCGTCTCAGGCGAGGGAGCGGGGCCGCGAGGCGCCCGAGGGTGTACTCTTCGTCTTGACGAGGAGGTCGAGTTGCCCTGGCGCTGTGAGAGCTGCGAGGTGGAGGTCCGCGACGACGCGTCCTGCCCCGGCTGCGGGGGGAGCAAGAGCGCCTGGACCGTGGTCGTCGATCAGACCCGCGCCCTGGTCGTCAGCCGGCGTGCCCGGCTGGTGTGCCTGAGGGGCGACGCTGTCGAGCCGTCGCCGCAGGGCGGGCCCGACCCCGCCGCCGCGACCCTGAGCCCCGCGGAGGTCGCGCCGGTGGTCCCGGCCGAGTGGGCGCGCGGCGTGCTCGCGGCGGGCGAGGTGCCCGGGAACGCTCACCTGCTGACGGTCCGGATCGCCCCACGCAAGCCCGAGGACACGACGATCACGCTGGCCGTGGACTTCGCGGCGCAGGGCCTGGTCGAGTTCCCGGCCACGGGCGCGCCCTCCGGCGCCCCCGACGAGCGTGAGGCGCGCTTCCTGCTGGTGCACGGTCCCGGCGCCGCGGACCTGCCCGTCGTCTCGGACCTGCAGGTGATCGACTTGAGCGAGGAGGAGGGCGGGTTCGCCCCCGCCGTGGAGGTCAGCGGCGCGGGTCGGGGGCCGGTCGAGCTGCCGACCGAGCCGGTGGAGCCGCCGCCGCGGGTGCGCCTGGTTCAGCTGCTCGACCTCGAGGACGTGTGCTTCCACCACGGCAGCGCGGTGCTGCTCCCGGCCGGGCCCGAGGAGGAGCAGGCGGACGAGGGGCAGGGGGCGATCGCCGGGCTCCTGGCCCTGCGCACGGTCCTGCGCTACCTGGAGCGCTTCGGCGACAAGCGGCTGCTGATCGCCGGCCACACCGACAGCTCGGGCAGCGACGCCTTCAACGCGGCGCTGTCGCTGGACCGCGCCCGCGGCGTCCGCGCCGTCCTGCTGGGGGAGCGCGAGGCGTGGGTCGAGCTGTCGGTCGCTCGGCACGAGGTCGAGGACTGGCAGGCGATCCTGGCCTGGCTGGCGCGCGCTCGCGGTTGGGACACCGACCCCGGCGGCGTCGACGGGGTCGCCGGCCCGCTCTCGGCGGGCGCGCTGGACCGGTTCCGCGCCGCCTATCGGGCAGAGCACGGGCCCCTGAGCGCGAAGGGCGACGCGCCCACCCCGGCGGACTGGGGCGCGTTCTTCGCCTGCTACGAGCACGAGCTGGCGCGGCTGCTGGAGCGGCCGACGGCGGAGCTGGCGCCGCTGCGGGCGGGCGTGCGCTGGGTGGAGCCCGGGGTGGTCGGCTGCGGCGAGCGGTGGCCGATCGAGGCGGTGGGCGTGGACGGCTACCGCTCCGCCACCAACCGTCGGGTCGAGCTGCTGGTGTTCGATCCGGTCGAGGCCCCCACGCTCGACTGCCACGCCGGCGGCGGCTGCGACGCCGCCCAGTGCCCCCTGTACGGCGGCGACCGCTACCGGGTCGAGCGGCTGCCCCTCGACGTCGACGACTACGTGCCCCCCGACGCCCTGGCCCTGTTCGTGGAGCTGCCCGACGACGCGGCCCTCCCCACCGACCTGCGGCTGCGGCTCGCGCCGCAGGGGCGCGAGCCGCAGGAGCTCGGCTGGTCGGACGGGCTGGTCGAGGAGGGCCGGCGGACGTTCCGGTTCCTCGGCCTGGCGGCGCGCACGCCCTGCAGCCTGCTGGCCCGGCGGGGGGAGCAGGAGTGGGTGCTGTGGGACGAGCAGCTCCTGGACGACCCGGGCCGGCCCCTCGCCTGGAGGACCTCCCTCGCGCAGCTCGCGCAGCCGGGGGGCGGGGGCGAGCCCGACGAGCTGGTGCCGGGCGAGGCGCTGCCGAACGACCCGCGGGCTGACGCCGCCCGGCGTGGAGCGCGCGACCCCTTCCGGACAGGAGGCACCCCCGCGTGAGCGTCGAGGTCCTGGTGCAGGTGATCGACGGCGGGGACGCGAGCCCCGTGACGGACGCCAGCGTCGCGCTGGCGCTTCGCGACCGCGAGAACGAGCGCCTGGAGAGCTGGCCGCACGCGCACCTGGCGGCGACCCACGCCCACGCGCGCGACGGCGTGTACACGCAGGGGTCGGCCCGCGGCGAGGGCGAGTACCTGCTGGTCGTGTCCCGCGCCGGCAGGGCCCCCGTGGTGCAGCGGCTGCGGCTCGGCGCCAAGAGCGCCCGCGCCGGCTGGGGCGACGGCGCGCCAGGCGAGAACCGCCAGTGCGCCACGGTCGACCTCCCCGCCTACGGAACCGCCCGCGGCGCCGCGGAGGCCCCGGCGCAGCGGACGCTGACCGTGACCGTGCGGCTGTTCGAGCGCCGCGAGCTGGTGTACCTGATCGGCGTCGAGTACCGCGGCGGCGGGACCAACTGGCGCCGCTTCGCCGAGGGGCGGCGGGCGCTGCGCCTGAAGGCGGGCCGCACCGATCCGGGCTCGCTGGCGACCTTCATCGACTGCGGCGAGTGCTCCTGGACCACCACCGTGCGCGGCCAGGGCGGCAAGTGGGTCACCGTGGCCCGGCGGCCGGTCACCGAAGGCTGGCGCGCCGTGGCCCACGTCGCGGTGGAGCACGGCGCGGGGGCCGGCCTCTCCGGCTGGGACCAAGCCGTCCGCGCGCTGTGGCAGCGGTACCTCGCCACGCACGAGGACTGGCCCGACGAGGTGGGCTCCATCGGCCCCGGCGACGACCCGGTCCGCCTGGTGGCGGTGCCGCCGCCGCTGGGGCCCACCGGCGCCTCCGATCCGGCGCCGGTCGCGACCCTGGAGCAGGGGGTCCGCGGCGTCTCCGGCCTCGCCCCCGAGCGGGACGCGCCGCTGGGCGCTCCCGCGCCGGACCTGCAGCTCCGAGGCTGGGTGACGCCCGCCGGCGCGATCCACCTCGAGCTGCTGCTGGCGG
>JAWLGW010001033.1:0-3015 GCA_041690735.1 Planctomycetota bacterium | reverse complement strand
GATCCCCGCCAGGACCTCGATGAACGGCTTGAGCAGCGACCGCTCGCGGGGGGTCGCGAACTCGGCCACGTACACGGCCCCGCCCACGCCGAACGGTACGGCGAGGAGCGTCGCCAGCGTCGTCACCAGGAGGCTGCCCGCCACCAGCGGCTGCAGGCCGAAGCGGGGGTGGGTGAACGAGACGGGCACCCACCGCTCCCCCAGGAGGTTGGCCACGGGGACCTGCGTCAGGACGGGGAGGCCCTCCTTGGCGAGGAACAGGAGGATCAGCGCCACCGCGGCGATGGCCGCGCAGGCCGCCGCCAGGAGCGCGGCGGTGACGCCGCGCTCGAGGAGGTCTCGCCAGCGTCGCGTCCGCCCGGCGGCGCCCACCGCTACTTGGTCGCCCGCGGCGTCACCGGCACGTAGCCTGACTCCTGCACGATCCGCTGCCCCTCCTGCGAGAGGGCGAAGGCGATGAAGTCGCGAGCCAGCGCGCCGGGCGCGCCCGGCGTGTAGAGGTGGAGCGGCCGGGCGAGGGCGTAGTCGCCTCGCTGCACGGTCTCCACGCTGGGGAGCACGCCCGGGGCGTCGGCCGAGGGCTTGAGGGCGATCGGGCGGACCGCGTCGCCCTCGAGGTACCCCAGCCCCACGTAGCCAATGCTCCAGGCGTCCTGCTCGACCGCCTGCACGATCGCGGCGGTGGAGGGCATGAGGCGCGCGTTCGCCGCGAAGTCGTCCTTCTTCAGCACGTGCTCGTTGAAGAACACGTAGGTGCCCGAGCTGCTCTCGCGAGACAGGAGCTGGACCGGCTGGTCGGGGCCGCCCACCTCGCTCCAGCGGGTGAGGGTGCCGTTGTAGAGCTGCCGCAGCTGGTCGAGGGTCAGCTCCTTGACCGGGTTGTCGGGGTGGACCACCACCGCGATCCCGTCGCGGGCCACGTCGTGCTCGGCAGGGACGAGGCCCTGCTGCTTGGCGAGGTCGAGCTCCTGCGCCTTCATGGTGCGGGAGGCCATGCACACGTCGGTCGTCCCGTTGAGCAGCGCGGCGATCCCGGTGCCCGAGCCGCCGCCGGTGACCGAGACCTGCGCCTCGGGGTGGGCCTTCATGTAGGCCTCGGCCCAGGCGGTGACCAGGTGGACCATGGTGTCGGAGCCCTTGATCGTCAGCATCGAGGAGCCGGAGGCGGCGCCGGGCACGTCCCCGGCCGGCGCCGTGCGGGGGCACCCGGCCAGCGGCAGGAGGGCGGGCGCCAGGGCCAGCGTCGCGGCGAGGGCGCGGCGCGAACGCCGCGGGGGAGGGGGAGTCAGCGTGGTGTCGTTCATGGCGGCATGGGACCAGGGGCCTGTAAAGGGCCTATGAACGGACCAGCTCCCTGTGCCGGCTTGGTTTAGCCGGCCCTGCGGCCTCGCCACAGGGGCAGGAAGACGCGGAAGGTCGAGCCCTGGCCCAGGGCGCTCTCCACCTCGATCCCCCCCTCGTGCGCCATGACGATGTGCTTGACGATCGCGAGGCCCAGGCCGGTGCCGCCGAGGTCGCGGGAGCGCGCCTTGTCCACCCGGTAGAAGCGCTCGAAGATCCGCTGCTGGTCCTTGGGGGCGATCCCGATGCCGCTGTCGCTGACGGTGAGGACCGCCTGGTCCCCTTCGGCGCGCAGGTCGAGCTGCACCCGGCCCCGCTCAGGCGTGTAGGAGACGGCGTTGCTCAGCAGGTTGTCGACGATCTGCCGCAGGTACTCCCGGTCCGCGCGGACCACCACGGGGTCGACGGGGAGCGCGACCTCGAGGGTCAGCTGCTTGCCCTCGGCGGCCGGCTGGAGCGAGCGGGCGGACTCGCGGGCGGGGGTGCGCAGGTCGTGGGGCTCGAGGATCAGCCCGCTGTCGGCCGACTCCACCCGGGAGAGCACGAGCAGGTCTCGGACCAGCGAGGAGAGGCGCTCGGCCTGGTTGCGGGCTTTGGAGAGGAAGCGCTCCCGGTGGTGGAGCGGCATGTCCGGGTCGTCGAGGAGGGTCTCGACCTGGCCGCGGATCGCCGTCAGCGGCGTCTTGAGCTCATGCGAGACGTTGGCGACGAAGTCGCGGCGCACCGCCTCCAGGCGCCGGAGCTCGGTCACGTCGTGCAGCACCACCAGGGCCCCCGCCAGCGACTCATCGGAGGCCCGCAGGGGGGCCGCGTGCACCTCGATCACCAGGTCGCGCGGGGAGCCGGGCAGGTGCACCTCGAGGGCCACGGGCTCGGGCCGCTCGAGGACCTGCGCCAGGGCGTCGGAGATCTCGACCACCCGCATGACGTCCCAGATCCGCTGGCCGATGCTCCGCTCGGGGTCGGCGCGCAGCAGCTTGCCGGCCAGCTCGTTCATATGGACGATCCGGTGCTCCTCGTCGATCGCGACCACACCCTCCACCATGCTGGAGAGGATCGCCCTCAGCTTGTTGCGGTCGGTGGTGATCGTCTCCATGCGGTCGCGCAGCTGGGCGGCCATGGCGTTGAAGGCCTCGGCCAGGCTCCCCAGCTCGTCGCGCGTGCGCACCGACAGGCGGGGACGGTAGTCCCCCTGGGCGAGGGCCCGGGCGGTCTCGGTCATGCGCTCGATCGGCGTGGTCAGCCGGCGGGCGACCAGCACGCCCGGCACCAGCGCCAGGAGGAGGCCGAGCCCCGCGCCGAGCAGCACCACCTCGCGGATCTCGCCCAGGCGGCGGTCGATCTCCGCCAGCGCCAGCGAGGCCCGCACGTAGGCCCGGGGGCGCGCGTCGGCGTCGTGCGGCTCGTACAGGGGGACCGCGACGTACAGCAGGCGGGTGTCGAGGGTGTGGCTGTAGCGGGTCGAGATCCCGTAGCCGGTGCGCGCCGCCTCCAGCACCTCGGGGCGGTTGGAGTGGTCGTCCATGGTGGCGGGGGCTTCCTCGGAGTCGGCGAGGACGCGCCCCGAGGCGTCGATGACCGTGAAGCGCGTGCCGAGTGAGCGGCCCAGGCGCTCGACCTGCGCCTTCAGGCGCTCGGCGCGCCGGGCGTCTTCCTCGCGACCTTCGAGGCGAG
>JAWLGW010001032.1:0-3015 GCA_041690735.1 Planctomycetota bacterium | reverse complement strand
GCCGCGCGGTCGGGCTCGTCACTGCGTGAGACGACCGCTTCGAGCTGCGCGAGCAGCGCCCGGCTCGCCTCGAGGTCGTCGGCCAGGAGCCGATCCCCTGCCGAGAGCAGGACGCGCGCCTCCTCCTCCAGAGGCGCGCACGCCCGGGCGGTCTGCTCCCCGTCGAGGCGCGGCCGCGCGGCCCAGGGCACCACCAGCGCCGCCAGCGCGGCGGCGCCGAGCAGCGCTGCGATCACTCGCCCCCGCCGCCGGGCGTTCCCGCGCCGCTGCGCCTCGGGCACCTCGCCCGCCAGGAAGCGGGCCAGGTCCTCGCCGAGGGCCTGGGCCGACGGATAGCGCTCCTCCGGCCGCTTGGCCAGGGCGCGTCGGCAGATCGCATCGAGGGCGCGCGGCACGCGCCGGTCGAGGCGCGAGGGGGGCGCCGCGGGGCGGTTGAGGATCTGCCCCACCAGCGTGGCCGGGCTGCCCTCGAAGGGGCGGGTGCCGGTGAGCAGCTCGAACAGCACGACGCCCAGGGCGTGGACGTCCACCTGCGGACCCAGGTCGCGGGTCGCGGTCCCCGCCACCTGCTCGGGCGCCATGTAGGGGAGGGTGCCCAGGCTGGCGCCCGTCTTGGTGAGGGTCTCGGCGTTCTGCTCGCGGACCAGGCCGAAGTCGAGGAGCACCGGCGCGCGGGTGGGGGTGAGGATCACGTTGCCGGGCTTGATGTCGCGGTGGAGGATCCCGGCCGCGTGCACCGCGGCGACCGCGTCGGCGAGGTCGTGGACGATGCGCGCGGCCTCCTCGGGGTCGAGGGCGCCGTGGGCGACGACCGCGTCGAGGGGCTCGCCCTCGACCCGCTCCATGAGCAGGTACGTCCCCTCGGGGAGCTGGCCCACCTTGTGGATGCCCACGACGCCGCGGTGCGAGACCTTCGCCAGCGCCTCGGCCTCCCGCCACAGCCGCTCGACCGCCACCTCGTCCGCCTGGCCCTCGAGGATCAGCTTGAGCGCCAGGGTGCGGGGGACCTGCGGGTCCTGGACCTCGAACACGGCGCCCATGCCGCCCTGCCCGAGCTTGCGCACCACCCGGTAGGGACCGATCGCGCCGGCTCGCGTCTGGGAGGTCATTGAGGACGTATAGCAGCGCCGCGGCGGGGATGCTCGCGCGGACGTGCGGCAAGGCATGTGCGTCGTGGGGCCGGCGGCGGTCCCCTTCCCCTCTGGTAGCGGGGCTCGCGCCGGGTGACGTCAACAGGTCGTTACGAGCGGTGGAAACGTCGGCGACACCCTGGACGAACTGCCATGCGTACCGCGGGCCGCTATACTCTGAGGACCTCGCATCCGGAGGCCGTGTGACCGAGATCCGCCGCGCCGTCGCCCGCGTCGCCCGGCGCTTGCTGTTCGTCCGCTTCGTCGAGCGCCTGTCGCGGTGCCTGCTCGGGGCGGCGTTCGTCGTGCTGGTCGCCCTGGCCGCGGACAAGGTGATCCACTTCGGCCTCCCTCCCTGGTCGTTCGCCGCGGTCGCCGCGCCGCTGGCGGTGATCGCGGCGGCGGCGTGGACCTACCGGGTCCGGCCGACCGAGCTCGAGGCGGCGGTCGGGATCGACCGCGGCCTGGGGCTGCACGAGCGGGTGTCGAGCGCCCTCATGGTGGGCGAGCCGCGCCGGCCGATCGAGCAGGCGCTGGTCGCCGACGCGGCGGCGCGCGTCCAGAGCATCGAGCCCTCGCGCGTGGTGGCGCTGGGGCTGCCCCGCGAGCTCAAGTGGCTGCCGGCGCCGGTGCTGGTCGCCGCCGCGCTGATCCTATTCGTGCCCCCCCTCGACGTGTTCGGCCGCCAGGCGGCTCAGCAGCAGCAGCTGGCGGCGCAGCAAGAGAACCAGGCCCGGGCCCACCGGATCCGCCAGGAGATGGACGCGGTGCGGGAGCGGATCGGCGATCCCCACCGCCGGGTCGGCGCGCTGCTCGACGACATGGCCCGGGTCGCCGACGAGCTCGGCGACGGCCAGCGGAGCAAGCGGCAGGCGCTGCGGCGCATGCAGCAGCTCCGCGACCGGCTCGACGCGGAGCGCCGGCAGAACGACCTGAGCGGCGCGGGGCGCGACACGGGGGAAGGCGACGCGACCCGCAGCCTCCGCGACGCCATGGCGAAGAACGAGCTGGGCGACGCAGCCGCGCAGACCTCGAAGCTGGGCCAGCAGGTGCAGCAGGCGCTCCAGGAGGGCGCGAGCTCGAGCGCCGCGGAGAAGCTCGCCAGCGAGCTGCGCGGCCTGTCGGCGGACGTGTCGCAGAACGCTGCCCTCCAGGGCGCCCTCGATCAGGCCGCGGCTGGGCTCGAGGCCGGGACCGCGGCCGAGGCGCTCGCCGGGCTCGAGAAGGCCGAAGATGCCCTGCGCGACGCGGAGAACGTGCGCGAGCAGCTCGAGCAGCTGAGCGAGATGATGACCGCCCTGGCAGAGGCCGAGGCGAACCGAGACGCGCTGGCGGAGGACGGCGGTCAGCAACAGAACGATCCGCTCGACCAGGTCGACCAGGGCAAGCTCCAGGAGACGCCGCTCGAGGAGCTCGAGGAGGAGGTCTGCGACCACTGCACGCACCCGGAAGAGCCCCAGCCGCAGCCGGGTGAGCAGCCGCAGCCGGAAGAGCCCCAGCCGCAGCCGGGTGAGCAGCCCCCGGCGGGTGAGCAGCCGCAGGCTCAGCCGGGTGAGCAGCCCCCGGCGGGTGAGCAGCCGCCGGCCAACCAGGTGCAGCCTCGCCAGTGCCCGACGTGCGAAGGGGTGGGCCGCATCGAGCGCTCGTGCGACGCCTGTGGAGGCTCAGGCCTCGCGGGCGAGCAGCCGTGTCCGACGTGCGAAGGCTTCGGTGCGCTTCAGGAGCCGTGCCCCGATTGCCAAGGCTCCCCGGGCGACGCTCCCGCGCTGCCTGGGATGCCCGGGGGACAGGTCCCGCCGGGTCAGCAGCCGCAGCCCGGACAGCAGCAGCCGGGTGGACAGCAGCAGCCCGGCGGTCAGCAGCAGCCCGGCGGACAGCAGCCCGG
>JAWLGW010001031.1:0-3016 GCA_041690735.1 Planctomycetota bacterium | reverse complement strand
GGGCGCCCCAGGCGCCGCGGCGCTCGTCCCAGCGGCTGGCCGGCCAGCGCTCCTCCGAGCGGATGCGCGGGCGCGCCTCGCAGCGGCTCGGGCGAACGTCGCAGCGGGCCGGACGAGCAGGCAAGGGAGGGCAGCCGCTCCTCCTGTACGGCGGGCTGGCCGGCGGCGCGGCGCTCCTGCTGCTGATCGCGGCCTTGGTGGGCGCTCGCGAGGCGCCCGCGCCCGCCAGGACCGACGAGCCCGCGGAGACGGTGGAGGCGCCCCCGGCGGCGGCGCCGGCGCCCTCCTTGCCGGCGCTCGACGTGCCCCCGCCGGTAGCGCACCGGCGGCCCGAGCCGGCGCCGGCCCCGGAGGAGGCGCCGCCCGCTCCCGAGGTGGAGCCGCCCGCGTCGTCGCCGGTCCCCGCCCCCGAGCCGCCCGCTCCCGTCGATCCCCTGGAGGCGGCCGAGGCTGCCTTCAACGCGGACGAGGGGGACGAGGCGGACGAGGTCCCGCTGCCGACCTTCTCGGGCCGGCCCGACTTCTCGGGCCTCGAGGAGGACGAACCGCCCGCGGCGAAGGAGGCCGAGGCGCCGCTCTCCGAGTAGGGAGCAGCCTCAGGCTGCGGGCTCGGCCACCGGCTCCGCGGGCGCCCCGAACAGGTCCTCGAGGTCGATCCCTTCCTGGATCTCGAGCGAAGCGGCGGTGACCCGGGGCAGCATGCGGGTGATCCAGCGGCGGGCCAGCGTCTCCCGCTCGGGGAACTGCTCCGCCTGCCGGACCAGGATCCGCCCCACGTACACGTCGGCCAGGATCCGGGTCAGCCGCTCGGCGTGGAGCAGCCCGGGGGCGAAGTCCTCCTTGGCGTCCCACTCGCGCAGGAAGCCGCTGCGCAGGTAGTCCAGCCGCTCGGCGAGCGAGCCCTGCGAGAGCTTGCTGGCCCACTCGCTCTTCACCTTGGCGCCCACGATCCGGCCCATGATGGTCTCGATCGCCTGGTGCAGGCGCATCTCCGCCTGGTGCAGGCCGCGCTCGACCCCGCGGGACATCTGCGCGGCCACCCGGGTGCTGGCCGCCTCGCGCAGGAAGCGGGCCGGGTCCTTGATCGCGTAGCCCAGATGGTCCTTGAGCGCCATCAGGGCCTGGATCTGGCTGGTGCCCTCGTAGACCGGCAGCACCAGCGCGTCGCGGAGGAGGCGGTCGGCGCCGGTCTCCTTGATGTACCCCATGCCGCCGTGCAGCTGCATGTTGACCCGGGCCAGCTCGACCGCCTTCTCGGTGGCAATGTACTTGAGCAGGGGGGTCATCTCCCGGGCGTAGCGCTTGAGCTTTTTGACCCGCCGCTCGACCTTCCGCCGCTCCTCGGCGTCCGCCGGCGGCTCGTGGCGCAGCTTCGCCTCCAGCTTCTGGGCCAGCTCCACCGTGGTGAGGGCCTCGAAGGCCAGGGCTCGGATCCCCTGGATCGTGGTCTCCATCTCCTGGAGCATGTCGGCCACCATGGGGTGGTCCTTGATCGCCTTGCCCATGGTGCGCCGCTCGGCGGCGTACTGGCGCGCCATGCGGTAGGCCTCCTCGCACACGCCCAGCCCCTCGAAGCCGACGGCCACCCGGGCGTTGTTCATGAGCGTGAGCATGAGGGCGAAGCCCTCGCCCAGCTCCCCGATCAGCTCTGCCTCGCTCTGCTCGTACAGCAGGCTGACGGTGGGGGACGAGTTGTGGCCCAGCTTCTTCTCGACCTTGGTGACCTTGATGTTCTCGATCACCTCGCCGTCGCGCTCGATCCGGCGCGGCACCAGGAACAGCGACAGCCCCTCCAGGCCCGACTCCCCCGGCTGGGGCTCGGCGGTGCGGGCCAGCACGACGTGCCACTGACCGTGGCCCGAGGTGATGAAGATCTTCTCGCCGGTGAGGCGCCACACGCCGTCGTCGCCCTTCACCGCCTGGGTGCGGATCGCCCCGAGGTCGGACCCGGCGTCGGGCTCGGTGAGCACCATGGCGCCCCAGGCCTCGCCGGACACGATCTCGTCGATCGCCTCCCGGAAGCGGGTCTCGGTGATCTGTCCGTCCTCCATGCGCAGCGACCCCTCGCGCGAGGCGTAGGTGAGCAGCGTCATGGCGATACCGCCGAAGAACCCGAAGTGGGTCATGGTGCCGCAGTCGGCGCGGGCGATGACCTCGCCCAGGGCCATGTACAGGACCAGGGGGCAGTTCATGCCGCCCAGCTCCCGCGGCACGATCAGCCCGTGCAGGCCCATCTCCGCCAGCTGGGCGAAGACCTGCTCGTGCTCGGGCGGCATGACCACCTCGCCGTCCTCGAGGCGGGTGCCCTGCGCGTCGAGCGCCTCAGCCACCGGCGCCACCTCGGCGGCGACGAACTGGCCCACCTGCTCGAGGATCGAGAAGTACAGCTCCTTCGCCTCCTCGAGGTCCGCGGGCCCGTCCGGCAGCGTGAAGCCGCGCTCGGTCAGGTCGACGATCTCCTGCCAGGGCACCGCGTGCCGCAGGTTCCACAGGAGGTCCTCGTTGTCGGTCAGGTAGTTCGAGCTCTCGGGTACGGGCACGGCGCTCCCTCCTGAGGAGTCAGGCGGAGTCCTCGCCCCGCTCCGCCGGCCGCAGCAGCCCGAGCAGGGTGAGGATCCCCTTGCGCTGGAGTTCGATCTCGGGCCGCGGCCCCTCGAGCGAGGAGCGGATGGCGTGGCCCGTCAACAGGTCGACCACCGCGGCGGCCAGGGTGGGTGGGTCGAGGGGGAGGCGCTCGGCGTCTTCGCCCAGCAGCTGCTGGATCGCCGCCGCCACCAGCTCCTCCAGCCCGCGATACAGCTCGCCCAGCTCGGCGCGGGTGGGGCCCTCCCGGGCGCCCATGGCGAGGCCCTCGAGCAGCAGCGGGCCGAGGTCCTCCTCCGAGTCGATCAGGGTGAAGAAGGCCTCGATCGCGCCCAGGCCGCGCGGCCCCTCCACGACCTGCAGGCCGATCTCGGTGGCGCGCGCGGTGAGGGTGGCGACCGCCTGGCGGACCACCGCCAGGAAGATCGCCTCC
>JAWLGW010001030.1:0-3018 GCA_041690735.1 Planctomycetota bacterium | reverse complement strand
GTGACCGCCAGCAGGTACAGGGCGCCCACCAGGAGGGCGGCGCCCCAGCAGCGCTGGCGCAGGCCGCTGACGACCTGCCGCCAGAACCAGGGCGTGGCGACGACGAGGAGGAGGGGGAAGGTGCCCACGAGGTCGAGGGCCGTCCGCCAGCGGGTGCGGGTCATGACGTCGGCCATGTGGGGGCTGAAGGCGGCGGCGTCCGGATCGGCGCGGATGAACTCCCAGGGCCAGATCGAGCCGTAGGCGGCGGTGACCCGATAGAAGTGGTGCAGGCCGAGCGTCGTCACCAGGAGGGCGACCAGCCCGAACACCCGCCAGGCGCCAGGCGCGGCGGACACCCGGCCGAGCGGCTCGCCCTGCTGGTGGGCGCGGCGGAGCAGGTGGAACGCCTGCGCGCCGGCCACCAGCGGCAGCGCCACCAGGGCGTTGTAGCGCAGGTTGAAGGCGGCGGTGAGGAGCGCCCCCGCCAGGAGCGCGCGGGGCAGGCTGTCCCGCTCCAGGGCCTCGACCAGGGCGACCACCCCGCAGGCCAGGAACACCCCCAGCAGCCCGTCGACCAGCAGCCGCGCGGTGCTGAACAGCAGCAGCGGCCCGCAGGCGACCGCGGCGAAGGCGACCCAGCCCACCCGGGGGGGCAGGTCGAGCAGCCGGGCGGTGCGCCAGGCGTACCCCAGGAGCAGGAGGACGCCCAGGTTGGCGAACACGAGCCCCGCGACGACCGGGCCGCCCACGGCGCCTCCCACCTTGAGCACCAAGGGGTACAGGGGCGGGTGGGGGAACACCGGCAGGCGATAGGTGGTGAAGGGATACTCGCGCACCACCGGGTCGTGCCGGGTGGTGTACTCGGAGAGGTCCCACCCCATGGTCCGGGCGAGGGTGAGGTACACCACCTCGTCCCCGGCCTGGTGGGGGACCGCGAACGAGCGGGCGCGCAGCGCGAGCCCGACCCCGGCGGCGGCCAGGAGGAGGAGCAGGTAGGCGCGGGTCCGCTGGCTCACGGCCGGGAGTGTACGCGCACCCCCCGCCGGGCGCCGCTCGGGGCCTCGGCGCTGTGGCCCTCCCGGTACCAGAAAGCTAGGCTCACCCGTTCGGGCGCGAGGCGGTGAGGCGGATGGTTCAGTGACCGACGAGCGGGACCGACAGCAGGCCGCGGCGCTGCAGGCGCGGGGGCTGCTGGGCCCCGAGGCCCTGGCTTCGCTCCTGCAGGAGGTCGCGCGCCTGCGGTCGACCCAGCCGGGCGTGACGCTGGCGCAGCTCGTGGTCGAGCGGGGGGTGCTCCCGCTGGCGACGGTCGCCGAGGCCCTCGATGGCGGGCGGACCGTGTCCGGGGGCGACACGGCCCTGGCGCGTCGGCTGCACGCCCAGGGGCAGCTCGACCTCGGCCTGCTGCGGCAGCTGCTGCACGAGGTGCGGCGGCGCCGCGCCGCCGGGGAGGACGGGTCGCTGGCGCGGCTGCTGGCGGAGCGGGCGGGCCTCACCGCCGAGGCCCGCCCAGCCCTGCAGCTGAGCGCCTCGTGGTCGGGCGACGACCCCGACACCGCCCTCGCTCGCGTGCTGCTGGCGGAGGGGGTGCTGCCTCAGGACGTGCTGCGGGACGCCCTGCAGCGGGTCCGCGCGCTCCGCGTCGACCGGCCCGACCGCACCCTGGAGGCCCTGCTGGTGGAGGAGGGCCTGCTCGACCCGGTGGTGGTGCACCTGCTGCGCGACGGCTGCGCGCCGGCCCCCGACGAGGAGGAGACGCGGCGGGTCGCCCCCGGGGAGGCGCGACGATGGAGCGCGTCGTCGTCGTCCTCCTCCTCGGCGCTGCTCCCGGCGTCGCCCCAGCGCCTGGGCCCTTATCGCGTCGAGCGGGAGATCGCCCGCGGCGGCATGGGCGCCGTGTACGAGGTGCGCCACGAGGCGACAGGGCAGCGGTTCGCCCTCAAGACGATCCTCGCCGCCGGTCTGGGGCAGTCGGCCGAGCTCGACACCGAGCTGCTGGCGCGGTTCGAGCGCGAGGCGGCCTGTCTGGAGCGGCTGCGCCACCCTCACATCGTGGCGCTTCACGACCGGCAGCTCGACGCCGAGCCGCGCTACCTGGTGCAGAGCTACCTGCCCGGCGGCTCGCTCGCCGAGCGGATTCGGCGCGAGGGCGCCCTGCCGGTCGAGGAGGCGGTGGAGATCGCGACCCAGCTCGCGGAGGCCCTGGCTCACGCGCACGCCCACCGGGTCCTGCACCGGGACCTCAAGCCCGCCAACGTGCTGTTCGACGAGCAGGGACGGGCGGTGCTGGTCGACTTCGGGATCGCCCGCAGCGTGCGTGAGGGGACCCGCTCCCTCACCGCGACCGGCACGCTGCTGGGGAGCCCCGCCTACATGGCTCCCGAGCAAGCCCTCGGCGAGCCGGTGGACGAGCGCGCGGACGTGTACGGCCTGGGCCTGATCCTGTACAGCATGCTGGCTGGCGCGCCCCCCTTCGCCGCCGGGACCATGGTCGAGACGATCTCGGCGGTGTTGACCCAGGAGCCACCCTCGTTGGTCGCGCAGCGGCCCGACCTCCCGGCGCGACTGGAGGAGGTGGTGAGCCGGGCCCTCGCCAAGGAGCCCGAGGAGCGGTTCGCCACCGCGGCGGAGATGGCCGCCGCCCTGCGCTCGGTGCGGTCCACCCGCGGGGGGCGCCGTCGCCTGTCGGCGGGCGCCCGCCGCGTGCTGGAGCGGGTCGCGCTGGTGAGCCCGGGGGGGGGGTTCAACCACTTCTTCTTCGGGCGCAGGGAAAACGACTTCTTCCCGCACGAGACGTACTTCGCCCGCTTCCTGGGGGGCGTCTCCTCCGAAGTGCTCGCCTACACCGAGATCGGCCCGGTGCGCGAGGACGACCGCTCCGCACCGCAGCTGCTCTTCGGGGTGGACGTGACCTCGGGCCTGCCGGGCGACCCGAAGCTGCGGCTGCGCCGACCCTTCGAGCACTTCTCGGCGAGCGCGCGGGTCGGCGTGGTGCAGGACCTGTGGGCGGCGATGTTCCTGCGGGGGCTGCTCGCG